>JAHEIA010000609.1 GCA_024639625.1 Chromatiales bacterium | reverse complement strand
CCTCAAATGCCAAACACAGGGCGCCGGGGAAGACGCCGCCGCCTTCTCCCCCGACGCGTTGCGGGTTCGGTCCGATCGACCTCAGTGCCTCGACCGTCTACGGCGTGATGCGGACACCAGCCTCGTGGGACGATAGCCGCGAGAGTTCATGCCGTTTCCCCGATCCAGCCGGAAGGCGCACAGATGAACCAACCGGTCCTCGACCGCCAGGGCGCCTCCGGAGAGGTGTTCGCTGCGCAGGCGCAGGTCCTCACCCTCGCCGATGGCCGGGAAGCGCTCCACGGAGGCCTGCGCGGCCTCCGCGATCAGCGCCTTGGCATCACTCTCCTTGCGGGTCTTCACCTCCTGCGCGTTCGCATCGATGGCATCCAGGGCATAGCTTCGCACCAGCTTCGGCAGCAGGCTCGCCAGCGTGCTCGGGCTGTCGAACAGGTCGAAGCCGACGGCCTTGCCGTTGATCGCAAACAGGGCCCCGGTCTGGTGCTCGCTGGGTGCAAAGGCGCGACAATAGTCCTCCAGGCTCGACCGGTGGGTCTCGTAGAGCGCGGCCGCGGCACTGGTATCCGATCGCGCATCCATGCGTGCGGCCCGCTCCGAGATGTCATTCCACACCTCCGATTGGTCGCTTCGCCGAGAGCCATCGCTGCGCAGCGAGGCGCTGACCTGGGCGCTCTTGCGGGCCCGGCCGGCGGCGAAGTGCGCCCTGTCGGCGCTCATGAACTCGGCGGACTCGGCCTGCCAGCGCCCGGCCTCGACGCAGGAGACCGGGATCACGATGGTCTTGTGCGCCGGGGCGAGTACCGTGAGGTTGAGGATGCGGTTCTGCTTGGCCCCGACCAGTTCTTCGCCATCGAGCAACAGCACCGGCGAATCGCACGTGTTGACGAAGGCGAGTTCGGGGACGCTTCCCGCCTCGTCGACCTCGGTGACCCGGGCGCACCCTGCCTCCAGGGCTGCATCCAGCAGCCAGTACTCGGGCTCGACCGGGTCTTGGGTCAGAAGCGGAAACAGGCTCAGATTCTCGTGGGATTGGGTCTTGCCGAATTCGATTGCTTGGAGTACTGCGGAAACGCTCGCCATCGTTCTTCTCCTGCCTACTGCGATAGTGACTCAGGATGGCATTGTGATGGAGCGAGTAGCTCAGCCCGCGAGCCACTGCATACAGAGAGGCAGGTAATTTTCTCCGGCGGAGGGATCGAATACCGGGGACAAAGACAAAAAGCGGCCGCCAAGGGGCTCCGCTACTTCCAATTCTACTACCGGGCTTCCGTTATTCACGGATGGAGGGGAGGAACACGGGTCGCTCCCATTCTGCGCTCGGATCTCACATCCCTAGCTGCGAGCGGCTCGAAGGAGCCGGAGCTACCCGGTCATCGATATGCCGGCACCACCGGGTACACGGACCGGGTCCGATTCAGTCTTTCCGTGACCACGCCTCTTCGCAACTGGGTCTTGTCGTAGGAGTAGGTCGGCGAACCGTCATTGGCGCAGACGAGGCAGCCAACGATGGGCAACAGACCCAGGATATTGATATCGACCGGCTTGGTGATGCCGTAGCCACCGCAGCCGCTGAGCGCTGCCGCCAGAAGAACCGCTGCAAGCTTTACCGCGTTCATCTTCGCCCCTCTACCTAGGATAAGTATCGGCCAATGATCGGAAAAAGTAAGGTCTGTATGGGCGCCCACCGGGTAACGCCTTCCCAACCCTTGGTCAGTTCTTCTTGTCCCTTCTCCCGAGGTTCTTCACATCCTTGAGAAAAAAGGTGAGAACGATTTCGATGCAGCGTGCCGCCGTCATCAATAGCCACCCTGCGACAACCCAGGCCAGGAACAACTTTATGGCGGCTTGGAAAGCGCCATCTCGATGGTGGTCCAGATGAAAACCAGCAACACAACCGCCATTCCAATCAGTGTTCGGGTGAGATGTTTCGTGATGTCCATATGTAACCCAGTCTCTGTTTGCAAACGCTCGCTATTGCCCACCTCAAATGTGCAGCGACGGTTACCAAGGATGGCAGTGTCGCGGAGCGGCTAGCTCATCCGGTGAGCCACTGGCCACCGAAAGACGACGCATTCTACTGCTAAGGGGTCCGTGCCCGCCGCAAAATGGCACCCCCTCCGCCAACGCCAACACCAGAACCGCCTT
>JAHEIA010000170.1 GCA_024639625.1 Chromatiales bacterium | reverse complement strand
GTGCCGATGCCGAGCGCGGCCAACAGACGGGTCCGCAACCGATTCTCGAAGAGCAACCCGAGCAGCACCAGTGCACCGATGTCCCACAGGGCGTGCGGCAAGTCGCTGTGGACCCAGTGTCCGGTGACCAGCCGCCACCACTCGCCCTGGGTGATCGCGGCTCGATCGAAGACCCAGGCAGCCGGCGCGGCCCCCAGGGATTGGAAGAGGATCAAGGCGACGCCTGCCAAGGCGAGAGAACGCCACGGCAACAAAAAGCTGCGGTGGCGCCCCGACTGTTTGCAGCATCGGGCAACTAGGCTGTATGCGCCCATCTTCTCGACTGCCAGAGGAGCCAAACCAGAGGCAGGAGCAGCAACAGACTCCAAACATCGAGAGCCCCCCCGCCGCTATGGCTGGCCCGCTTGGAGGTGTACATCGGCTGCTGGGTATCGACCCGCCGCGACACCGCGCTGCGCTGCGCTCGCTGTTGCTGGGCGGCATGCTCGAGCGCAAGACGTGCCCGATTGCTGCGCTTGATCCCCCGTCGCTCGAAGACCTCGTCGCGGACGACGAGCATGGCCGTGTAGTCAGTCACCAGGCCGTATTCCACGCCCAGATCCACGACCGCCTGTTTCAGGTCGGGCTCTTCGCCGAAATTGTCGATCTCTTCGATGGCCTCCTCGATCCGGGCGTAGGCCCACAGGCGTTCGATCTCCGGGTTCTCGTCCGCCGCCCGCGGAAACGGAAACTGAGTCCGATAGACCTTCTTCTCACCGGAGATTCGGCCCGTGAGTTCGACGTCCGCCACGCCGTCACCCCAATAATGACCAAAGACGACCAACTGCTGCCCCCGGTAGAGACTGCCGATGGTCTGCGGGGTAAGATCCCCGGTCTTCACACCGTCAATATCCAGCTTGACGCCGTGCAACGCCTGGTGGGACACCTTGCTGGTTGCCGCCAGTAGTTGTCCGACGACGTCGTCGCTGTTGGAGATGCTCAGCGCGAAGCCGTTCGACGCCTTGGTGATTGCTTCAAGCAACGGCCGGTTGGCGCTGTTCCCCATGATCATGGTGAACAACCGGATATCCTTTCGCTCGATCAACTCGATGAACTTGCGCTGAGCGGTCTCACCGACGTTGGCCACACCGTCGGTCACCAGCACCAGGGCGCTGGTGCGGTCCGCATGCAGGCTCTTGAGCCCCTTCTGAATACCCGCGTACAGGTTGGTACTACCCCCGGGCGAGATCACCGCGACATCCTGGCTGTAACGCGCTACGTTCTCGGCGCTGGCCTCGACGAACCCCGAGGTAAGCTCCCGCGAGCGGTTATTGAACAGCACGATACGGAATCGGTCGTCGGGACGCATCTTCTCCAGCGCGCGCTGCACGCCATCCGCGAGGGTCGCGTACTTACCCCGCATCGACCCGGACATATCCAGGACAAAGACCCAATCGCGGCCTTCCGTGATGGGCTGTAGATCGTCACCCGGAGTCACCACCAGCATGAAGGTGCCGCGTTTCTGCCCTCCGGGCTTGTGAGCGACCAGGTCGACGCTTCCCGGTAGGTCGGGCGCGTGCCGCCAGTACACCACCAGGTCGTGATCCAGCTTGAAGGCCGCGCCCATGGCGCCCGCGGAGGCACCTGGCGATTGGACCCCTGTAGGTCCTTGTTCCGGTTCTAGCGCCACCCCCCCCGAAGCTGTGGTTGCGGCTAACACCTGAGCCTCTGTGGATTCTCGCTCCAGCTCTGCCGCGACAGCCCCAGCAGTGCTCTGCACCCCGGCGTTGCCGCGCCCACCACCGTGACTTAAGTGGACCTTCCACTCGCCCGCGCCGTGCTGCTGAATCTGCGCGCTTGGTTGGTTCGGTACACGCACCGCGTCCACCGGGTAGCTGGATTTGATCTGCAGATCAAAGCCGAAGCGGCCCATGACCTTTTCGTTGGCGGTCCAGAAGGCCAGCTTCTGCTCGTCTACTCCACCTTCCTCCAGCGGATAGACATAACGCCCGATACCGGCATCGACCCGCACGGGTTGCAGGTATACCAGCCGAACGCGGGTGTCCACACCGGGACGCACCGGGAACACCCGGACCTCGAAGGTCTTGTAGCCGTCCTTTTCGGTTACCCCGGCGTCGCGACCGGCTGCCTTTTCCTCCTCGTACACCTGGCGCGCCTGCTTGCGCTCGAGCACCTCGCCGGTCACCGGATTGCCGTCGATCCAAAGGGTAAACTCCGCCACCGAACCATGCTCGGGGACGGGAAACGAATACTGAGCCTCCAGATCTCGATTGTGCGGATTGCGGAAGACCTGCTCGACCTTGGTGATCGCGTAACCGTCCTCGAGGACGACCTCCACTCGGTGCTCCTCGATCTCGAGCGGTGGCAGGCTGCCGTCGATTGGCTGCAGCAAACCGGCCCCCCAGGTGAGCGTTGCGCACAGGGTCAGGGCAAGAAAGGCGCCGGCCCGCCACGTGTTGCTGATTCCTTGTCGTCTTTGCATGATCTACTCCGAATAATTAAACAACGTTCAAATACTCGTCATCGAACTCCCTCGCGCCCACTCGATCCTCCTGACCGAGATTGTAATGAACGATGTTCAATTAAATTCCCAGAAAAGCCCGCTTTTACGGTATGGGTAAGTGCCAGTACAGGCGATATTGAACAACGTTCATTTATTGTATAGCACAATCGTGAACATTGTTCAATAATCTACTTGGGACGGGGAGTAGAGAGATGTTTCTCAAGGGAGGTTCGACCTTTGGCACGACGTAACGACCACAGCCGCGAAGAGATCAGGGAAATGGCCCTCGAGGCGGCGGAACAGCTCGTCTCGGAACAAGGACCCGGCGCTTTCAGCGCACGCAAGGTGGCAGGCGCTATCGGCTACACAGTCGGCACGCTCTACCTGGTGTTCGACAACCTCGACGACCTGATCCTACAGATGAACGCGCGTACCCTGGATCGCCTGCACGGGCGCATGTTGCAGGCACGGATCCAATGCCGTAACAGCAGGGAGGCTCTGCTGCGACTCGGCGAGACCTATATCCGCTTCGCCGACGAAGATCCACATCGCTGGGAGATGATCTTCGGACACCGAACTGCCGAGGGAGAGAAAACGCCCGAGTGGTTCCAGCAGAAGGTGGCGCGCATGTTCGCATTGGTCGAAGCGGTCATGCAGCCGCTCGCCAAGCGGCGGTCCGCCCCCGAGATCGCCCAAGCGGCACGGGCGCTTTGGGGCGGCGTGCACGGAATCTGTATTCTGGCGCTCACTGACAAGCTCGGCGTTGCGGGGGTGCAATCGGTGCAGGACCTGGCGCAATCCCTGATAAACAACTACCTGGAGGGTTTCACGCGACAATAGCCGGCACCGCCTTCGCCCGGTTCGTGCTCGTGCCAGTTAACGACACCCAGCGACATGACTCGCGAAAAGGCTCGTTTCGGACGGGCCAGTCTCTCGCTCTCTTGGGTCGGATATTGGTTCCGGAAACTCCGCTTGTTCCCAGCGATTGTCCAGTCGCTAGCGCATGATCGAGCCCGAGTATCCGGGATGCGGGTTGCGAGACCGGTTGCAGCACGGGTGCGCAGTCGAGCTACAGGGATGAGGCCGCGCAGGGAAAGCACTAGCGGAACGTTTCGCGGTCGAACGGGCTTACCATGTACGATGAGCCCTGGCCCTGCCGGCGAAGCAGGACCGCGTAGCGCCAGCAGCGATTCACCGCGTGCCTTGCAAGTCCATGCTTGCTACCCCGATCCGTTTTCCGTCTACTGCCGCCTCCGAGCCTGGCTGAGTTTCAGGGATGGTCAGGCGCTGGTTTGAGCCGGGAGCGCGAAGCCAAATCACTCCGCATCATCTAACAATTTCCCAAGTCGTTCCTGTACCTGCGCCTTGAATGCGCCGTATTCCGGCTCCTCCATGTACTGTGCGGCCGCTTTCACGGCACTTTCGGCCAGCTCGGCATGTACTTCCGCTGCTTTCACCTTGCCCTGTTTGGCCAGTCGCAGCGCCCGGTTTATATGCTCCATCGCACTCTTCTGCAGCTTCTCACCCATATAGGGTTCCATCACCGGCGTCCCGCTACCCCGTTGCCGCCACCAGTTGGACAAGTCTTCGAACAATTGCCTTTTTTCGCCGAAAAAATCGGCTACCTGTTCCTCGAAGGTCGGACCCTCCGAATCCGATTTGGTACCCGCCTGCGCGTCTGATTCCGTATCCTCCGGCGTTGCGTTTCCGATAAACGTCTTCAACCGTCCCGCCACATCGACGTCTGCCGCGGACCCGCTCTGCGACCGCCTTGTTTCCATTCGGCTCCTGAGACGCAATACCGAGATCTTCGCATAGAGCGCTCGCAAGTCGCTGATCAATCCATTCAGGTCTTGCATTCCGTTACGTTGTCCTCCAAACGGTTCAGACCACTCCCCGCCGACTCGCTCAGTCAGCGGCGCCAGAAGCTGGGTGACAATAATACGAGTATAGTGAAAATTTCTAGCCGGCCCAACAACATGGCGACCACCGCCACCAATTTGCCGAAATCACTGACACCCTGGAAATTGTAGGCCACCTCCCCCAACCCAGGGCCGAGATTGTTTATCGACGTCGCGACCGCGGCAAAAGCAGACTTCTCGTCTAACCCGGCATGGATCATCAGCAGCATCAAGAGACCGAAACTCGTCACATAGGCGGCGAAGAATCCCCATACACTCTGGGCGAGCCGTGGATCGATGACTCGCCTGCCGAGGCGCACCGGGAGCAGCGCATGGGGGTGGATGAGACGACGCACCTCGTGGATTCCCTGCTGGACGAGCAGCATCACTCGCATCACTTTCATGCCTCCGGCAGTCGACCCACCGCACCCACCGACAAAACTGATCAAGATCAGGAGCATCGGAAGAAAATCCGGCCAATGAGTGAAATCGACCGTCGCATAGCCGGTGCTGGTCACTACCGAAACCACTTCGAAGGTGGCGTCGCGAAGCCCCGGTGGCAGGTATTCGTAACCGCCCTCCAAGCGCAACGTTAACCCCACCAAGACGACCATAACCAGGACGAAAAAAAGAAAGCTGCGCGCCTCTACGTCCCGCAGATAGAGCAGGGGATCGCGCTTCAACCACACCGCGAAATGCACGCCGAAATTTAACGCCGCCAGAAGCATAAACACGATCGCCACGAACTCTACAGCCGGGCTCTGGTAGAAGCCGAGACTCGCATCGTGGGTCGAGAAGCCGCCCGTGGAGAGGGTCGACAGGCTGTGTGCTACGGCATCGAAGGGGCTCATTCCGGCGAGCCAGTATCCGATCGCGCAGGCGGCGGTAAGACCGACGTACAGCAGCCAAAGAGCCCGCGCCGTCTCGGTCAGACGGGGCGTGAGCTTTTCTTCCTTCAACGGCCCGGGCACCTCTGCCCGGTAGAGTTGCATCCCGCCAATACCCAACATGGGCAATACGGCCACACCAAGCACGATCAATCCCATCCCGCCGAGCCACTGCAACTGCTGGCGGTAAAACAACAACGACCGCGGCAACGAGTCCAGGCCCGTCATCACTGTGGCGCCCGTCGTGGTTACCCCGGAAGCAGATTCGAACAGGGCATCGACCGGCGTCAACTGGGCACTCAGCATCAGAGGCCACGCACCGAGTAGACTGAGGAGGGTCCAGAACAAGGCGACGATTAGGAAGCCGTCCCGGGTGCTTAGATTGCTCGGATGCCTCGGACCCAAGCTCCAAAGGAGAATACCGATCGCCAGCGTGCCGGCCATGGGCGGCAGAAAATGGATCCCATCTGGTTCGCTATAGTAGACCGCAACCAGGATCGGGAGCAGCAAAGTCAGGCTGAACAGGATTCCGAACAACCCCACTATACGAACGATGGATAGGACGTGCACCGCACCTCCAGCAAGCAGCCACGTGTGGAGTCTGGGTCGGCAGAGTCCGCGTGCAACCAACTAGGGACTTGTCCCGCCACCTAAGAGCCCTTGGAGATTCCCCGATCGGCTTCCCGCAGACCCCAATCGTCATGCCTTGCGGGCCAACCCCGGCAACCTAGGTAACGGCGGCGAAGTTTCCGACATTAGGACAGGCGTTTATGCAGTGCGGCCACCGAGGCGCCGGTGGCTCCCAGCCGCCCGGCAGCTGCCGAATGCCGCCAGCGGACAATAAAAACCCGCTCAGCGTATCATGCTAAAGCGGGTTTTCGCGGAGTAACCCCTCCGCTCTCTCTTTAGCTGCATTTCTTATGCGCCCGCAAGCTGAGCCTCAAATCGGCGCCTACAATCTATGATAGCAAGAACTGGGAAAAATCCAAGGGAATGCGCCGCTCGAACTTTACCCTTCCGGCGCGGCCCGGGAGGTTTGGTCGGGCTCGATACCTGGCCCGCCAACCCCCAGGGAACAGCGACACTGGGTCACGCTTTTTCCCGGCAGCGCGCCCAGCCTGCGCAAAATGTGAGCCTGTCCACGCAGCATCCCGGTGACTGGGATAAAGTACGCGCAGAGAGCAATGCTCCATTACCACCTCAACCTGCAATCATCCAGCAATCTCTACGGGGGGCACAATAGATGCCGGCAAACAAAGCTCGACTCTTTCTGTCCGGCCCAATGCGGTGGCACGACATGAACGGAACGCTAATCCATTCGGCGGCTTACGGGATTCAGTCCACGGATGGAACCCAGACCTGGGACGTATGCGGACCTTTCGACACCCCACAAGCAGCGCGCCAGGCGCTTCAAGAATTGCTCGAGCACCGAGCCCGGTCTGCATCCGACACACCCTCTACGGGCGCGGCGGAAGCGACCCGCTGACAGGCGTGCCGTGCCAGCGGCAAACCTAAACGTGCTCGACTACGTCGACCCGCCCTGCATCGGCCAGCAATGAGGCAAACTGCTCGCCCGAGAGCCGAATGAGATGCCGGTGGTCGCCGGACTCGAAATAGAT
>JAHEIA010000169.1 GCA_024639625.1 Chromatiales bacterium | reverse complement strand
CCGTTGTAAAACCGCACACCACGGGCGAGGAAAGGAAATTCACTAGAAATCCGGCTCGCATCCCAGCCAGCAACAACTGGATCGCACCGGTCATCACCGCCAACAGAATCGCGGTTTCCAGGTAGTCCGCTGACCCCGCCTGGGACAGGCTGCCTACGATCACAGCGACGATCAGCGAGTCCAGCGTCACCGGCGCCACCGAGAGCTGCCGGCAGGTGCCGAACAGAGCGTAGAGCAGCATGGGCAGCATCGCCGCGTACAGGCCCGTGATCGGCGGAAGTCCGGCGAGCAGAGCGTAGGCCATGCCCTGCGGGACCAACAGCGCTGCGGTAGTCATGCCCGCCGCCAAATCGCCCTGCAGGTCGGATACCTTGTAGGCAGGCAACCACCGGAGGATCGGCAGATAACGCCCAATCCGACCGACGCCCTTCGTTTGAGTGCCCTTGGCGGATGGCGGCAGGCGCCACTCGGCGGTGGCGTCTGCCGGAGCGATCCGCCCGTGATCGGCGAAGATCGTGTGTTCGCTGGCCGAGCCGAAGGCAAGTGCTGCGCTGGACCGATAGATGAATCTCACCCCTCCCAGCCGGATCTCGTCGCCCTGCGCCAGCATGTGCTGGTCCGTTTTCTTGCCGTTGACCCTGACGCCGTTGGTGCTGCCGAGATCCTCCACGAACCATTGGCTTCCGATGCGGTAGATTCGCGCGTGCTTTCGGCTTACCGCCTTATCATTCAACACTAGATCGCATTGCTTCGACCGGCCGAGGATGATCTCGTCCTGTTCCGGCAATGGGATCTCTTCCCCACTCTCGGCGTCGACCAGATTCAGCATATTCACGGTCGCCTTCCTTGCTTGTTGTCTGCCTTAGCGACGCTAGGCATGTGCCGAAAACACCGCCCGTGAAATCGTCGCTCTGCGGCCTCTGACAGGCCCCACGTTGTCCGCACCGATATGATTACACCGGCCGGGCGCAAAATAATTATTGTTCGCCCGAGCAAGTCCGACTTGACCCATGTCGCGTTCGCCTAGATGAATACGAAGTCGAAAGGGCACAATGAAACTTCGGCAGAAACATTGCAAGTTTAGATCTATTCCGATGCTTTTCGACGACGTTCAACCAGCATGTAACAAGATTGAAATATTGCGCCACGCGGAGCACGGTGCCAGAAGATAAACATCATGCAAACCGCTTCTATAGCCGCAAACTTTCCAGGCTCGCCAACGCTTGCGGTACAACGCGTTCAAGCGTTGTTATTCGCAACAATTCATCGGTAGAATCCTTTGAAAGACTGCCCAAAGTGCGCAGATCAGGAGCTTACCCGGCTACTAGTGGCTTCTCCCGTCTCTTAGCAATTCCGTGGAATAAAGCGTTCCGGCTCCACTCCTTCGCTCGGTAGAGGTACAGATAATGAAAATTGGAAACTACGAGGTAGGTATCCTGAATCTGTTTCTTGTGTTTGTTCCTATCGCTTTCATTCTACAGCTGACCCATGCGGACGCGAGCTGGATCTTCGTCGTCTCGGGCCTTGCCATCATCCCGTTGGCCGGGATCCTGGGAGAAGCGACCGAGCATCTGTCCGAGCATGTAGGTCCGGGGATCGGCGGTCTGCTGAATGCCACCTTCGGCAATGCCGCCGAATTGATCATCGCCATTTTTGCCCTAAACGCGGGATTGTATGGGGTTGTGAAGGCCTCCATCACTGGATCGATTATCGGCAACCTGCTCTTGGTGTTGGGCGCGAGCATGCTGGCCGGAGGATTGAAATACAAGACCCAAAGCTTCAACGCCATGGCAGCGGGGATGAACTCCACACTGCTTATTCTGAGCACCGCCGGGCTACTGGTACCTGCCGTATTCTTTTATCTGCTGCAGGCCCACGATGTTCCCGCCGATCAAATCCATCTCCTGGACCTCGACGTCAGCCTCTATGTTGCAATTGTCCTGTTCGTCACCTATGTGCTCAGCCTGATCTTCTCCCTGCAGACCCACAAGAACCTCTTCGATACCACGGATTACGAGACCCCGGGCCTCGAGGACGAACATGTATGGTCTGCCAAGAAATCCGCGATCGTGCTCGCGGTCGCAACGGCCTTCGTTGCCCTGATGAGTGAAATGCTGGTTCATTCCATCGAGGAGACCGTTCAATCCTGGGGTATGACGGAGATCTTCGTCGGTGTCATCATCGTAGCGATCGTTGGCAACGCCGCCGAGCACAGTGCCGCAATCATGATGGCAATGAAGAACAAAATGGACATTGCCGTCACTATCGCGATCGGCTCCAGCAGCCAAGTAGCGCTGCTGTTGGCGCCTATCGTGGTGTTCCTGAGTTATTTCATCGGACCGGAGCCGACGGACCTGGTGTTCAGTCCGCTGGAGGTGCTGGCCGTCATCCTTTCCGCCATCCTGGTCAATTTCGTCGCGCTCGACGGAAAGTCCCACTGGATGGAGGGCGTGCAGCTTCTCGCCGTCTATGCTGTGCTTGGCATCGCCTTCTATTTTCTTCCGCCCTGGGGTTAGCGAAGGACGGCGACGCCGATTTCCTGGGATTGCGTTGGCGCGGGGTCCGCAGGGCCCCTCGGTTACTCGCGACGGTCTGCACTGCCTCCTGCGGTCTAATTCGACCGGCAGCAAGATCACTGTGCATGCGAGCATGACCGATGTCACCGGCGGAGAACTTGTCTGGCGACCCGACGAACGGAGTCGACCAACGGCCTTGCCCTTTACCTCCCCGCCTTTGGTCTTGCCATGCTCATCGGCTTATCCTGCCTTTCCTTCATTTCTGCAAGCTGTGCATCGACCGCCTCTCGCCAATCATGTTCCGGGACATAGCCGAGGAGTTCCTTGGCCCTCTGGTTATCGGCATCTACCTCCCGCAAGAGATGGATAATGCTTCTGGTAACCAATGGCTCCCAGGGTACGATGGGGTCGATCGCTTCCATGAGCCAGGCAAAGCCGAATGCGATGGGAAAAGGTACACTGAAGTGGGGTTTCGGGTAACCGTGCTCATGCAAAAGATCGATCACCTCTCGTACCGACGGCGTCGACGGGCCGACGATATTGAACGACTGATACCCCGATAGGCGATCGGCATAAACCGCTCTTCGCACGGCTTGACCAATATCGCGTCCGTCGACGATGGGCATGCCGGTACGCCCACCGGCCACCCAGGGAACCAGATGCGTTTGTAAGCGCGGCAACAGGATTGGCAACAGACCCAACGCATAGCGTTTCCCCGCGAACAAACCCAGACGCAAATTGATGACGGTGAACTCCGGGTTCGCTTTCTCCCTCAGGTAGTCCTCGATAGCGATTACGTTACATAGATGAGGCCAGTACCCCCTGGGCACTCCTTTGCTCATGGCATCCGCCGAAGCATCCGGCGAGGCGGCACTCGTCGTGCTGATATTGATTAATCTCTTTACACCGGAACTGATCGCGCAATCGATCAGGCGCAAAGACGGCTCGAGAAACAGTTCCTGGGATTCCTTGGCGTGGTTGTACATCGATGTCCAGGCAAAGGCATTGCAAACGGTATGCACATCTTCGAACAATGAATTCACGTAGGCCTGGTCCCCGATATCACCGGTTCTTGCCTCACCTTCCCATCCGTTGGGAAGGCGCTCCCGGTTTCGACAAGCAGCAACCACCCTCGCCTTCCCATCGGCTGAAATTGCCTCCAGAGCATGGCTTCCTACGAAGCCCGTTGCGCCCGTAATCAACACCTTGTTCCTTTCCACGGCTTTCCTTCTCTTGGTTGCGGGTGCGCACGAGAAATCCCGTGCTGAAACGGAGTCATTCGGCGCCATTGCAGTCTACCGCTGCCGGCCGTGAAGCGCGAAGGCAGGCATCGGCTACGAGCGCAGTGGTTCCCGGGAAAAAGAAAGGCCCAGGGTCTGGAAACCCCGGGCCGAAGAGAGGGAAACGCGGTGATCGAGAAAGGATGCGAAATCAGGCCTTCGCTTTGCCCTTGGTGATCTCGCCCGCGGCGGTTGCGACGCTCCGCTCCGCCCATTCGCGCCAGGCATCGCGTGTTTGGTTGAGGATCTCGAGCGTCTTGCGGGTCTGCTCCAGGGTGGCGCTGGTCATCTCTTCGGCGACCTCCGTCTGGATGCCCACCAGTTCCTTGTAGTCCTTAGCCCGCATCGCCTTGCCGGCCGCGCCGATTCCGCGCTCCAAAGAACGCTCCATCAGCGCCATCTGCTGCTGGGCCAGCTGATTCAGTGTACGTGTATTGATGTGAACCCATTGGCGAGAGGTCTCGCATGCGGCCCTGCTCATATTCATCATCATCTGCATCATGTCGTTGGTCATGCCATCGCTCCGTTTGTGCCGCGCAGTATTATTGCGCTGCAGCAGGGGTTGCTAAAGGGCGCTTGTCCAAGCCGCAACGGCAGGAACAGGACGCTAGCCCATCCCTAACCCGCCGTTAACCGAAATGTCGGCCCCGGTGATGTAGTCGGCGTCCGGACCCGCCAGGAAACCCACGGCCGCCGCGACGTCGTCCGGATTGCCCATGCGGCGCATGGGGATCAGGGAGATGATCTGGTCCATGATGTTCTCCGGGATCGCCTTGGTCATGGCGGTGATGATGTAACCGGGAGACACCGTGTTCACGGTAATCCCCTTCGCGGCCACCTCCCGAGCCAACGCCATGGTGAAGCCGTGCACCCCCGCCTTGGCCGCCGAGTAGTTGGTCTGCCCGAACTGGCCCTGCTGGCCGTTGATCGAAGAAATGTTGATGATCCGGCCCGCGCGCCGCTCCAGCATCCCGTCCGCGACCTGCCGGGTTACGTTGAATACCCCGTTGAGATTGGTATTGATGACCGCCTGCCAATCCTCGTGGCCCATCTTGCGCAAGGTGCTGTCACGGGTGATTCCGGCGCAATTCACCAGCACGGCGATCGGGCCGAAATTGGCCTCGACCTCGCGCACCATCCTTGCGGCATCGTCGAAATCCGATACGTCCCCCGCCGCCAGGCCGAATTCGTATCCGTCCGCCGTGAGATGTTCCCGCCAATCCGCTGCCGCCTCCGATTCGGCGGCCAGATGATTCGCCACCACCTGAAAACCCTGATCCGCCAGCCGGCGGCAGATCTGGGTCCCAATGCCGCCGGTCCCGCCGGTGACTAACGCAATTTTTTTTGTCATAACAACCTCGAAAAGAATCAATCAGACTTCGCAAATAACCCACCTGGAAGGAGCGCTCGACGCAAATGGCTAGAAGCCCCCAGCCACGAAAATCGCCCGCTCGGGGCACTCCGGCAAGGCTGCAATGGAACCGAAATCAGGGCTTTGGCAATATATTGCAGCGCAGCATTGCTGCGCCGCACAATAATCGCTCCGTGGCGGGAAGTCAATACGAACGGCCGCCGCCCGCATCGATCCGGCGTGCGGATCCGGGGCCTGGGCGGGCAACTACAAAGAAGAACCTACCCCTGGAACTCAGTCTGTTCTTAGCGATTGTTCAGTGGCCAATGGCATGACAGCAAACGAGTATCCGGGGTGGGCTTGCAGGACCGGCTGCGGCAGGGATGCCGCAGTCGAGCTACAGGGACGTATTCACCGCGTGTCGTGCAATCCCATCCCGGATGCGCTAACCGCCTACGGGCTGGTTCACCCGGGGAGCCTGGCTGAGTTTCAGGAATGAAGAATATCCGAACCGCGTCTCGCGATCCGCGGATGGTGAGACGCGGCTCGAATCCGATGAAGAACGGGCAGCTATCCCGACTCTACGGCTGGATACGAGTCCGCATCAGGATTCGGCGGGAAGGGTCCACTCCAAGCCCAGGGTGCTTGTTTGCCCGATTACCCGCCATGCGCCGGGGGCGCGTGTCTCGGGTCAGCAACCCATGTGGTGTCCGCCGTTGATGGATATGTCGGCCCCGGTGATGAAGCCTGCCTGTTCCGATGCCAGGAAAGCGATCAACTGTGCGATCTCGTCGGGCTCTCCGAGACGACTCACGGGAATCTGGGCAATGATCTGGTTTCGGATCTCCTGCGGAACCGCCATCACCATCTCCGTCGCGACATAGCCTGGCGACACCGTGTTCACCGTGATGCCCTTGCGCGCCACCTCCTGCGCCAGGGCCATGGTGAAGCCGTGCAATCCTGCCTTGGCCGCCGAATAATTGGTCTGCCCCAGCTGGCCTTTCTGACCGTTGATGGAGGATATATTGACGATGCGCCCGAACTGGCGCTCCAGCATGCCATTGATTAGCGGTCGGGTTACGTTGTAGGCGCTGTTCAGGTTGGTATCGATCACCGCGTGCCATTTGTCCGCGGTCATCTTGCGGAACGTGGTGTCCCGCGTGATGCCCGCGTTGTTGACCAGCACGGCAACGGGACCCAAGTCGGCTTCCACCTGCTGCGCCATCTTTTCACACTGCCCGGCGTCGGTGATGTCGCAGAGGTAGAGCCCGATCTTCCAACCTTTCTCCGCCATCGCCGCCTCCAGCGCCGCCGCTTTTTCCTCCGAACGATAATTGGTGGCCACGACACAACCTTCCGCCGCCAGTCGCTTGCAGATCGCTGTTCCGATACCTCCCGTGCCGCCGGTCACTACAGCAACCTTTCCAGAAAGGCCAAGATCCATAATCTCCTCCTCTGCCCATTGGTCGGCGAAACCTGCTCCGCCGCGTCAAGGCGCTCTGTTCATTATTGGCAACATCGAAACCATAAACGAGCACCGCTCGGTGAGCCGCACTTCGTCCCCCCGGCCCGGTTCGACCACAGCCGGATCACAGAAGAAACCTTCCTTGGGGGCAGGAATCGGGCCTGGATTCGATGCCTGCGGAGCGTCCGCCGCTGCATAGAAGATAGATGCTGTCCGGGCCGTTGGCCAGCGGAAGCCGGAAAGACTCTCGCCTGCACAGCCCTCCTCACCATCCGGCAGACCGTGCAGACTCACCCGATC
>JAHEIA010000608.1 GCA_024639625.1 Chromatiales bacterium | reverse complement strand
CGGCTACCGCTATCTGCAGGATTACAATCTGGGACCGGTGGTCACGGAGCCGACGCCGAAGACCATGGAGCTCGGCCCGCGCGACCGCCTGAGCCAGGCGTTCTGGCACGAGGAGCAGAAGGGCCGCACGGTGGATACGCCCATGGGCCATGCGGTGCACCTGGAGCTCATGCACCTGGGCGAGAAAAAGCTCATGGAGCGTCTGCCGTTCATCTCCGAGCTAACCCACACCTTTCTCGGTGTCGACTGCATCACCCAACCCATCCCGGTGCGGCCGGCGGTTCACTACACCATGGGCGGTGTTCAATGCGACGGCAGCACCGCAACTCCGCTGCCCGGTCTCTATGCCTGCGGGGAGTGTTCCAGCGTGGGAATTCACGGCGCCAATCGGCTGGGGTCCAATTCCCTGGCCGAGCTCACGGTATTTGGCAAACTTGCCGGAGAAAACGCGGCGGCCCATGCCAAGTCCCATGCGATCAGCGACGGCGGGCCGCTCGAGAAGCAGGCCGAGGACGCCATGGCCAGGGCAATCACGCTTCTGGACCGCCAGGGCGGCAGCGAGGGTCTCGCCATCCTGCGCGACGAGATGGCGATCACCATGGAGGAAGGCACCGGTATCTACCGCACGGCCGAGGGCATGCAGGCGACCTGCGAAAAGCTCGACGAACTGCGCGAGCACTACAAATCCTTGCAGCTGCAGGATCACAGCAAAGCGTTCAACACGGAATGGCTGACCGCCATGGAACTCGGCTGCATGCTCGACGTGGCCCAAGCCATGGCCTATTCGGCTCTGAATCGCAAAGAGTCGCGCGGCGCCCACCAGCGACTTGACGAGTATGCAAAACGGGATGACGAGAACTATCTCAAACACACCCGCGCGCATTACAAAGCGGAAGGCGCCCCCGAAATCGTCTATGGGGACGTCACCATCACCAAGCTGCCGCCCGGTGATCGGGTTTATGGTGGCGCGGCAAAGAAGACCGAAGCGGCCTCACCGAAGGAGCACAACCATGGCTGACGAGCAGCGCGAGATTGAGATGGAGGTGCTCCGCTACAATCCGGAGGAGGACGCGGAGCCCCACTACCAGTCGTACACCGTTCCGTTCTCCAACGACACCTCCGTGATGCAAGGGTTGCAGTACATCAAGGACCATCTCGACGGCAGCCTCACCTTCCGGTGGTCGTGCCGCATGGCGGTATGCGGGAGCTGCGGGAAGATGGTGGACGGGGTGCCGCACCTTTCCTGCAAGACCTTCCTGAGGGACTACTACCCGGGGAAGGTGCGGATCGAACCCCTGGCGCACTTCCCCATTGTTCGCGATCTCGCAGTCGATCAGACCGATTTCCTTGAAAAGCTGGAGAAGATAAAACCCTACATCATCCGCGATGAAGCAAAGCCCCTGGCTGAAGGGACCTACAACCAGACCCCGGCCGAGCTGGACCGCTTCAAGCAGTACAGCATGTGCATCAACTGCCTGCTGTGTTACGCGGCCTGTCCGCAATACGGTTTGAATCCCGAGTTCACCGGACCCGCCGCGCTGGCCCTGCTGCATCGTTACAACGCCGATTCCAGGGACCAGGGAAAGGCCGAACGCATGCCGGTCATCAACGCAGAGGAAGGTGTCTGGGGTTGCACCTTGGTGGGCTACTGCTCGGAGGTTTGCCCCAAACAGGTAGACCCTGCCGGCGCGGTCAACCAAAACAAGATCAACAGCACCATGGACTACTTCTTGCGATTCCTGGCACCGCGGGGGGCGAGCCACTCATGAGCGCGCGCAACACTTACACCCGGCCCATGACCGGCTGGTACACCAAGAACCCTTACTTTGTTGCCTATATGGTTCGCGAGGGCACCGCCGTTTTTCTAGCCATATACGCCATCTTGCTCTTGAACGGACTGTCGGCTTTGGCGCGGGGTACGGACAGCTACGAGAACTGGCTGAGCTTCCTCGCCAGCCCCTTCTCCATCCTCCTCCATCTGTTGATTTTCGCCGCGGCGCTGTATCACACCTACACCTGGTTCAAGGTCTCGCCAAGAACCATGCCGCCGATCAAACTCGGGCAAGATAGGCTTCCGGATTCGGCCATCATCGCAGGCCAGTATGCGGCCGCCATCGTCCTGTCCCTCGTTATCCTTTTCATCGCCTG
>JAHEIA010000607.1 GCA_024639625.1 Chromatiales bacterium | reverse complement strand
GCCTGATGGTCGCTGATGTTGTACTCCCGTGCGATAACTGTTAGGGCCTGCTGCGCTGCCACCTGCTTCGCTTCGTCCAGCGCGGAGTCGGAACCGACGCTCTTTTTCTGCAGCCGCGCGGCGCGGTCGACGCCCGCCCGCGCCAGGGCGAGGATCTCCTGCTCCCGTCGCAACGCCTGGATGTCCGCCTTGTGACGCTCCTCCTCGCTCGCGATCTCGGCCTCCAATTGGGTTACTTCAGCCCGTGCGCGATCCACTTGGGGCAAGAAATCCCGAGTATCCAACTGGATCAACAATTGGCCCTGCGTCACCCGCTGGCCCTCTTTGACCAGGACTTGTTCGACCACGGCCTCTGCCGGTGCCGCAGCTTTCAGTACCTGGGGTGTCTCCACGGTCCCATAGAGGATGAGGGTGGGCGAAAGCACGCCGGGATTCGCTGGCTGGACCTCGACGCGCCACACGCGTTCCTGAATCTCGGTGGGCGGTTGCTGCGCGCGAGTGAGCTTGAGCAACGCGAACGCACCGGCACCCAGCAACAGAATAACGACGGGGAATACGAACTTTTTGTTCACCTTCACAGCAATTGAACTCTCTTGCCGACGCTGTTTGCGATCGGTTTTCTATCACTTCGGATAACCACGAGTCGTGGATGCTTGTGCGACCGAGGATTGCGTCTCTGTTCCTGTGGTCGCGCCCTGGCATGTTTGGTGTGCGAGCCCCCTGGGCGCACCCATGCCCCGGCTCCCGGGTGATATAATATCAAGTTCTCGGGTCTCGCCCGCCCTAGTGTAGCTGAGGACGGTATCGGGACCGAATCCCCGACCCGGAGCGCCTCGGCTTCGAGCCTTTCGATCGTTGGCTGAAGCCGGGAATGACGGTTGAGCTCGCGATCGTCGATCCGAGAATCTTGCGCGTGGTGCAGAATGTTTCTCGTTTTCCGAGCAACTGGGTTCGCCCTAAATTGGAGCACGCCCAGCTGCTGCGGGGTCTGCTGTTGTGATGCGCCGTAGCGCTGCGCTCTACAATCCGAGCCACTTACACCATTCGCGAAACAGGTCGCCATCGAGCGCGGCGGCGGTCGAGCGCGGGCGCATCCCTAGCGGGGGATCCTCCTCCCCTCCCAGAGTGATCGCTTGGCCCCCCGCTTCGCGCAAGATCAAGTGGCCCGCTGCGTAGTCCCAGAGATTGTGGCGCCCGTGCAGGTATACATGGACGCGCCCGGCAGCGAGCCAGCAAAGATCCAGGGCTACCGATCCGAAGCTGCGCTGCGAGGCGAAGGGTGGATCGACCGCGAGTCGCTGAGCCAAGTCCGCCGGAAGCCGTTTCAGATCGATCAGCCCGATTCCCCGGGCCAGCGCCGTTGCCGGGCGTTTGTTCCCTAGATGCTGGTCGTTTAACCAGGCGCCTTCGCCAGCCCGGGCCTGAAAGCACTCCCTACGCACCGGATCGTAGACCAGCGCGAGCCGGATCTTGCCCTCGCGCATCAGTGCCAGGGAGACGGCGAAATAGGGGATACCCATGGCGTAATTGCTGGTGCCGTCCAGGGGGTCGAGGATCCACAGACCCTCGCCGGCGGCCGCGAGTTGCTGCTCCTGGTGCTCGGGACTCATCTCTTCGGCAAGAAATCCATAATGCGGAAAGCGCTCCGCAAGGTCACCCTGCACCCGCTGTTGCATGGCGAGATCCGCCTCTGTGACAACAGATCCGTCGGCTTTTACGCCGGCCTCCACTCGATTGAACCGGGTCACGAGTTCGTCCTCGGCCGCACGGCCGATGATGTCCCTGAGCGATTGAAACTGTTGCGGTGTCATGGGGCTGGTCTCCAGAGATTCGGCGCCGGGTTGGCGATCATGGAATGGTTGGCCTCGCCCCTGCCGCTAGCCTGGCGCAGCGGGATCGAAGCGTCATTGAGGGTAGCGAATGCAGCGGGACCCGATGAGGCCGACGTATTGTGCAATGGATTCCCAACTCTGTCTGCCGGATGAGGCCCCGGTTGTTTGCGTCCGAGCGCGGCTGCGTAGGCGTTCTTTCGGGTGGCGGAGGAACAAATGCCGACGTACACGCGCGAACTGCGGCCAGGTTCACAAAACCTGGGAGGAACACCCGATGACAAGCGAGACCGATGCTGCCAACATAATACTTGCAGTGA
>JAHEIA010000606.1 GCA_024639625.1 Chromatiales bacterium | reverse complement strand
GTTCGCGCTGCAGGATCTCGAGGGAGCAACCCAGCACCTTGCCGAGTACCGCGGCCAGGTCGTGCTGGTCAACTTCTGGGCCAGTTGGTGCACGCCCTGCCTGCGGGAGATGCCCAGTCTACAGCGGCTCGCGGAATCCTTGCGCGACGCGCCTTTCGCACTGCTGGCGATCAACGTGGCGGAATCCCGCAACCGGGCGGCCCGCGCCGTCCGCGGCATGGACTACCACCTGCCGGTGCTCTTGGACCGCAAGGGCAACACCTTTCGTCAGTGGGGCGGCAAGATGCTGCCGACGAGCTTCATTCTCGACCGGGAGGGCAAGGTCCAGTATCGCATTCTCGGCGACGCAGAATGGGACAACGACGCCGAGATCGATGAGATCCTTAAGGCGTTGACCGCCGAGTCGGACAAACCCTCGCCATAGTTTGTGCGCCCGAACGTGCGCCCGGATACGGGTGATCAGGGAAGGCTCTGCTCGACTCTCAGACCCTGCTGCTCCCAAGCGGTTAGGCCCCCCTCCAGATGGGAGAATCCATCGATTCCATTAGCCACCAGGATCTGCTCGGCCAAGCGTGTAAATCGGCTGTCGTTGCAATACACAATCAACGACTCGGCGCTGCCTAGTCTCCCCAGCTGCGTCTTAACCAAAGGCACGGGGACGTTGACCGCTCCCGGCACGTGCCCCGCGGAGAATTCGTCCGGGGCCCGCACGTCGACCACCAGCGGCGGCCGAGGACCCGCGATGCGCTCGCTCAGCGCCAGCGGCGCGATCCCCGGAGAGCGCAGGCCGGCAGCCCACGGCTCCGCCACCTGTAGCGCTAGCAGGGTGAACAGCACGCGGGATGCAAGGCGCATCATCGATGGTCGCAACAGGAATACCCCCTAGGAACCCAGGCTTTCGCTTAAGGACTCGTTACTCCACCAGTCTGCGCATATCTTCGACGATCTCCCGCGCCCGCTCGGGGTGCGCCGCCATTTCCTTGGATTCGGCGGCAATCCACTGTGCCTCTTCGCGGAACAGGCGCTGCAGGTTCTCCTGATAGACCACGACCGGAAACTCTTTCCTGCGCAGATCAGCCACATACTGGTTGAGCTTTTCCTTGAGCAAAAGACGGCGCGCAGCCTTACGCGTTTCCTCGTCGGAGATATCGTTGAAGCGCGGATAGCGCACGTCTACCACCTTGACCAGATGCCAACCCGCGGGAGACTCCACCGGCCCCCCCAGTTCGTCGAGCCCGAGGTCGAAGGTCGCGTCGTCGAGCTGCGGAAAACCGCTGCCTTTCTCGACCCAGCCGAAGTCCCCCAGGGTGCGCTCGGCATTCGGATCGATCGAGTATTCGGCGGCTGCCTCGTACACAGTGATTTCGCCGTCATTGATCCGGCGCTTTACCTCAGCCGCCTGCTTTTCGCTCGGCAAGACGACCATCAAGATCTTGCGTCTCTCGCGGAATGCGATACGCTCCTGGTTCTTCTGGTAGAACGCGGTAACCTCCTCTTGCGCAGGCTCCATGCCGCGGATCAGATCATCCCGATGCTGGTTGACCAGGCGCGTCTTGCGGAACTCCGCAATCCGAGTGCGGTACACCGGGTCTTCCTCGAGCCCCGCTGCACGCGCCTTGCGAACCATCAGTTCCCCATCGATCACCTCGTTCACCGCTTCCAGCCGATGCTCCAGATCGAGGGAATGATTCAAGGTCGTAAGCCGGCCCTTGACCTCTCCCCATGTGATACTGCGGTCGCCGTAGGCCGCCACTACTTGCTCGTCGTGGCGCAAGCTATCGTCTGCTGGATCCAACTCATCCGACTGAACCTCAACCTGCAGTCCGGCCCGCAGGCGCTCGCGGTTGGTGGCCCGGCGCTGGGACAATTTTTCTTTACGGATCATGGCCTCGATATTAAGACGCAACCGGTCGGTCAGTTCGGTCTGCGCAGTGAAATTCTCCCGGAAGAAGGCATCGATCTCGTGCGGAGTCACCTCGATCCTGCCAACCAGGTGTTCACGCCGATAGAGTCCTGCGAGTATACCGTCGGAGAAGGCCCGCAGATCCTCCTGGTAGCGCGGGTCGTTGTCCTTTCCTAACCGCAGGGCGTCGAGGTAGAGCAGGTTGACGCTGATCGCCTTGTCCAGTAGGCCCAGCATGGCCTTGTTGC
>JAHEIA010000605.1 GCA_024639625.1 Chromatiales bacterium | reverse complement strand
GCCGGTTTGCGCCGCGAGCCCAGCACCGCTACCGCATGGACGCCCCTCTCGGCTATGCTATACCTCACCCTAGTTCCCAAACCCAAACCCGGCGAGAACGATGTCCGATACAGCTAAACTTACCCTGGGCGATATCCAGCAAGAGTTGCCCGTAATAGAAGGCACCGAATGCGAACGCGGTATCGATATCCGGCAACTGCGTGCTCGAACCGGGCTTATCGCCTATGATCCGGGGTACGGCAACACCGGAAGCTGTGAGAGCGCGATCACCTATATCGACGGAGAAAAGGGGATCCTGCGCTACCGGGGTATCCCAATTGAGCAGTTTGCCGAGAATCCCAATTTTATTGAAGTCGCCTGGCTACTGATCTTTGGCGACCTGCCGAGCGAAGAGGAATATCACAGTTTCGCCGCCGAGCTGAAGGTGCATGCCAATCTCGACGAGGGCATGAAACATCAGTTCGAGGGCTTTCCACGTTCCGCGCCCCCCATGGCGATCCTCTCGGCGATGATCAACGCATTGTCGTGCTTTCACCCAGAGCTCCACGAGCTGGAAGATGCGGAGAGCGTTCGCTCCACCACGGCGCGTCTGCTCAGCAAGATCCGCACTATTGCGGCCTACGCATATCGGCATTCGCGCGGGCTGCCCTACATGTACCCGGACCCGAAACTGCGTTACGTGCCGAATTTCCTGCACATGATGTTTTCCCGGCCCTATGACGAGTTCCTCTGCGACGAAACAGTGCGCGACGCGGTGAACCTGGTGCTGATCCTACACGCCGACCACGAGCAGAATTGTTCGACCTCGACGGTGCGTATGGTGGGCTCCAGCCACGCCAATCTTTTCGCCTCCTGCGCGGCCGGCGTCTGCGCGCTCTGGGGGCCGCTGCACGGCGGGGCCAACGTCGAAGTGTTGCGTATGCTGGAGCGCATCCATCAGGGAAAGATCACGCCGGAGGAATACGTGCGACTGGCGAAAGACAAGGAAAGCAGCGCTCGACTCATGGGTTTCGGCCACCGGGTATACAAGAATTTCGATCCGCGAGCCAAGATTCTTGGACAGATGGCGGAGCGGCTTCTTTCCTATACGGGCAAGAACGACCCCCTGCTGGACATCGCGCGCAGACTCGAGGAGATCGCCCTCGAAGACCCGTATTTCGTTGAGCGCAAGCTGTACCCCAACGTCGACTTCTACAGCGGGCTGATACTGCGGGCCATCGGTATCCCGACCAACATGTTCACGGTGATGTTCTCGATGGGCCGCCTCCCGGGATGGATCGCCCATTGGTGGGAACAGCGACAGAATGGGGACAACAAGATCATGCGCCCGCGGCAGATCTACACCGGGCGTAATCAGAACGATTATGTCCCACTGGCGAAACGCCCCTAGCCATCGTTCCGGGTGCCCACAAGCTGAGCCGCCAACCGGCTGGGGGAGGCGAAGCAATGCCGCTTTCCCCGGCAGATGGGATGCGCTGCCCGCTTAGGGCTTGAGATCCAGCACCGGGGTGTCCGCATAGGCATCGATGTCCTCGATTTCGATGACGTTCTCCCGCACCGCAAGGATCTTGACTCGGCTCAGGGCGATTAGATTCGGGCGCACCGGAGCGCGAGTGGCGAACACACCCCGCAGCGGCGCCCGCGCATCGCGCCGCGGGTGCACCTGGAGGATGGACCGCTGCTCGGGCGTGTCGTTACGGTCGAACCAGTACAGCACCCAGATTTCAGAAAGCGCCTCCACCCCGAGCATCGCGTCCCGATACCGCTCGTCGATCTCGATGCGCGTGCTTCCCCCCGCTTTGCGAATCCAGCCAATCGGATAGACCCGGTAGCCTGGCGGCGCGGGCTCACACCCGGGCTCTCCGCCGAACACCCCCGCTGCAGCCACAACGAGTAGGCCGCCCAAGACCAGGCGCGTGGAAGCGTAACCCAACATGCCCCAGCAGCGGTTCACTGCGCCAAGAGTCTTCAAACGCCGGGGCATTTGGCTGGCCCTACCGCGGGGCGTCCCCACGATAGCTCAAGCGGAGCTTGCCGGCTGCGGTGCCCGCTAATTGAAGGCCCGTGTCTTGCACCCGAAGCAACCCGGAACGCAGCTGGACCTCCTGCATAGCGAGCTCCACCGACTCCGGCAATGCGCGTCGTACGGCCTTTTGAA
>JAHEIA010000168.1 GCA_024639625.1 Chromatiales bacterium | reverse complement strand
TGCGCTTGATCCCGATAACCAAATTGAGTGGCCAAGGTGCGCTGGTAATCGAACAGCAGACGGTCCTCGCGCCGGCCGGTCAAGGTGTGCAGGGCGAATCGGATCTTCCACAACAGATCTTGCCCGCGCTCCAGGGTGGCGTACTCCTCCTCGGTAAGAAACCCATGGGCGACCAGGGCGTGCATCGTTTCGGCCGCGAAATGGCGCTTCGCGACCCAGGTGATCATCTGGATGTCGCGCAAGCCGCCCGGGCTTCCCTTGATGTTCGGTTCGAGATTGTAGGCGGTATCGTCGTACTTGCTGTAGCGCTGAGTCTGCTCCCGGCGTTTGGCGGCGAAAAATTCTCGGCTGTCCCAGATACGGTCGGGCCCGGTCGCTTCGCGCATGCGCTCGAACAGTGACCGTGACCCAGCGAGCAGCCGCGCTTCCATCAGGTTCGTGACCACGCTGAGATCCTGCTGGGCCTCACGCACACACTCATCGACCGAGCGCACACTGTGGCCGACTTCGAGGCCGATGTCCCAGAGGAAGGTCAGCAGGCGCTCGAGCGGCTCGCGCAGGTAGTCCGGGTCACTATCGGCAACCAGCACCATCAGGTCGATATCCGAGGCAGGGTGGAGTTCCCCCCGGCCGTAGCCACCGACGGCGACGAATGCGGCACTCGCATCCGAGGGTAGGTTGAGCTTCCAGGCGTGTTGCAAGAGTTGGTCGACCAGGCGGGCGCGGCCCTGCACCAGATCGACCACCGGGACTCCGGAATCGAAACTCTCGCGCAGCCTCTGGGCGTGGTGTTTCAGCGTCTCGCGAAACAGGGAGAGTGGGGGTGCGCCACTGTTCAATTCGTCGGCGAAGGCGTCGGCGTCAAATAATTGGCTGTGCAGCCGTCCTGCCGAGGTATTCATTGGGCGGCCCGCCGTTGGCCTAACTCTTCCTGGCGCAGGGTGAGTACCTCATGGCCGTCTTCGGTCACCAGCACGGTATGCTCCCACTGGGCGGACAGCGAACGGTCCTTGGTCACCACGGTCCATCCGTCCGGCAGCAGTTTAACCTGGCGTTTTCCGGCGTTCACCATGGGTTCCACGGTGAAACACATGCCGGACTGCAGTTCGAGCCCCGTACCGGGGGTCCCATAGTGCAGCACCTGCGGATCTTCATGGAACTCACGGCCGATCCCGTGGCCGCAGTACTCCCGCACGACGGAGTAGCTGTGCGATTCCACAAAAGCCTGGATGGCGTGTCCGATGTCCCCCAGGCACGTACCCGGGCGCACCTGCTCGATTCCGGTCCACATGGCGTTCTGAGTGACTTGTACCAGGCGACGAGCAAGGATGGAGGGCTCGCCGACGAAGAACATCTTGCTGGTGTCACCGTGGAATCCATCCTTTATCACGGTGATGTCGACATTGACGATGTCGCCCCGTTTCAGCTTCTTGTTCCCCGGAATGCCATGGCAGACCTGATAATTCACCGAGGTGCAGATCGATTTAGGGAAGCCGCGGTACTCGTAAGGGGCGGGGATCGCCTGCTGGACGTTGCGTATGTAATCGTCGCAGATCCTGTCCAACTCGCCGGTCGTGATTCCCGGCTGCACATGCTCTTGGATCATCTCCAGCACCTGCGCCGCGAGGCGCCCGGCGACCCGCATTTTTTCAATCTCGTCTCTGGTCTTGATGGTCACACTCATGGGGGTTGCCGTCGGCGGAGCTTGGGGTAGTAGCAAGATGTTGACGCAGGTGGGAAAATTGTTCGCGCTCGCCGATTATGGTATAAAACGCGCCGCGCAATCGCAAATGATTCGCAAATAACGCCACACACGTACCGTCACATGGAACCGGGTGCCCGCTGCGTCGGGTCGTTCCATGGGGTATGTGGAGGTCCAACCCAAATCTTCTTCAGGAGCTAACCATGAGCAAAGTGTCGATGCGCCAGATGTTGGAAGCTGGCGTTCATTTCGGGCACCAGACCCGGTACTGGAACCCGAAGATGGGAGCCTACATCTTCGGCCAACGCAACAAGATCCATATCCTCAATCTGGAAAAGACCTTGCCGCTGTACAACGAGGCAATGAATTTCGTCGGTACCTTGGCTGCCAACAGTGGCAAGATTCTATTCGTCGGAACCAAGCGCGCAGCGCGCGATACCGTACGGGAAGAGGCCGAACGCTGCAACATGCCCTATGTCAACCATCGCTGGCTAGGGGGCATGTTGACCAACTTCAAGACCATCAAGCAATCCATCAAACGCCTCAAGGAACTGGAGGCGATGGTCGAGGACGGAAGCCTGGAGCACAGGTTCAACAAACGGGAAGCCCTGGGGCGGAAACGGGAGCTGGAGAAGCTCGATCGCAGCCTCGGCGGGATCAAGAACATGGACGGGTTGCCGGATGCGCTGTTCGTGATCGATGTCGGCCATGAAGATATCGCTATATTGGAAGCACGCAAGCTGGGGATCCCTGTGATCGGGGTGGTGGACACCAATGGTGACCCGCAGGATATCGACTATGTAATTCCCGGCAACGACGACGCAATTCGCGCTATTCAGCTGTACGCCCAGGGTGTTTCTGCCGCTGTCCTCGAAGGAAAGGCGAGCGTTGCCCATGTTGGCGCTGGCGCGGACGAGTTCGTCGAGGTCAACGAAGCCGCACCAGCAGGTGCCGGGGAAGCTTAGATATAAGATCTTTCAAATTAAGGTCTTACGATAAATTCATGAGGTAAAATTTAATATGGCAGCAATAACAGCTTCCCTGGTCAAGGAACTCCGCGAACGCACCAGTTGCGGCATGATGGAGTGCAAAAAGGCGTTGGTAGAGACTGCGGGCGACGTCGAAGCAGCAATCGAATTGATGCGTAAGTCCGGTCAGGCAAAGGCCGCCAAGAAGGCAGGGCGAACGGCTGCGGATGGTTTGATCGTGATCCGGCAGAGTGACGACGGCAGACGGGCGGTGATGCTCGAGGTCAACTGCGAGACCGATTTCGTCGCCAAAGATCAAAACTTCGTGTCGTTCGCCGAAGCGGTGGCCGAGCGGGTGCTCAAGGTCGGTGCCGAGAATATAGAAGAGTTGATGCAACAGCCGCTGCACGAGGGTGAAGACACCACGATCGATCAAGCGCGCGAGGCGCTGATCTCGAAGATTGGGGAAAACATGAACGTGCGAAGGTTCGTGCGCTTCGACGCCGCGGAAGGTGTCATCGCAACCTATCGCCACGGCATACGCATCGGTGTCCTGGTAGAGCTTTCGCAAGGCGATGACGCTCTGGGCAGGGATCTGGCCATGCACATCGCGGCGAGCAACCCAGTCTGCGTGAGCGCCGAGGACGTGCCCGCGGAAATGCTGGCTCGTGAGCGCGAGATCTTCATGGCACAGGCTGCGGACAGCGGCAAGCCGGCCAACATCGTAGAGAAGATCGTCGAGGGTCGGATCCGCAAGTACCTGGCGGAGGTCACCCTGGTTGGTCAGCCTTTCGTCAAGGATCCCGATATCTCGGTGGAGAAACTGCTCAGCAGCACCGGCGGCAAGGTGGTGCGGTTTCAGCGTTTCGAGGTCGGTGAAGGCCTGGAAAAACGCGACGAGAATTTCGCTGCCGAGGTCATGGCGCAGGTTCGCGGCTAGCAGCAAACAGGCAAGGATCCCGGTTCGTCCGGGGTCCCTCCAAGAAGAAAAATCGAGTTGTCGGTGCTGCCCTGGATAGGGCTCGCCAGCCGACCGCCGAGTGACCGGGAACGATGGCTGATCTGATTTGGCGTCGCATTTTGCTCAAACTCAGCGGTGAAGCGCTGATGGGTGCGGGCGATTATGGAATCGATCCGGTTGTCCTTACGCGGCTTGCGGCTGAGGTGCGCGATCTGGCCCAGGCCGGCCTCGAGGTGGGGCTCGTCATTGGTGGCGGCAATATCTTCCGCGGCGCTGGGCTAGCGGCGGGTGGTATCGACCGGGTCACCGGCGACCACATGGGAATGCTCGCGACCGTGATCAACGCCTTGGCGATCCAGGATGCACTGGAACGGCTCGGTGTGGCGGTACGCGTAATGTCGGCGCTGAAGGTCAATCAGGTGTGCGAAGATTACATCCGGCGCCGCGCGGTGCGTCATCTCGAGAAGGGTCGGGTGGTGGTGTTCGCCGCGGGAACCGGCAACCCGTTCTTTACAACCGATTCAGCAGCCAGTCTGCGCGCCGTCGAAATCGGTGCTGACGTGCTGATAAAGGCCACCAAGGTGAATGGCGTCTATTCGGATGACCCGGTAACCAACCCGGACGCCAAGTTCTACCGGCGGCTGGACTATGATCAGGCGCTTAGGGAAGGTCTGGCGGTGATGGATGCCACTGCGATCGTGTTGTGCCGGGATCACGGCATGCCGATTCGCATCATGAATATCAACGATTCCGGGGCACTCATGCGGCTGATGCGAGGCGAGGACGTCGGTTCCCTGGTAGAAAAGCGAGGCTGAGATGATCGAAGACATTAAGAAGGACGCGAAGGCCCGCATGGGGAAGAGTGTAGAGGCGCTGGGGCACGAGTTTGCGAAGATCCGCACCGGTCGTGCTCACCCCAGTCTGCTCGATCACATCATGGTTTCCTATTACGGTTCGGACGTTCCGGTCAATCAGGTGGCCAATGTGAGCGCGGAAGACGCTAGAACCCTGGCGGTCACTCCGTGGGAACAGAATATGGTAGCGGTCGTGGATAAGGCGATTCGCAACTCGGACCTGGGACTCAACCCGAGCGTGGCGGGCAATGTCATTCGTGTGCCGCTGCCCCCGCTGACCGAAGAGCGGCGCCGGGACATGATCCGCATCGTACGCCAAGAGGCCGAAGGGGCCCGGGTAGCGGTGCGCAACATCCGGCGGGATGCCATCCATGGCATGAAAGACTTGGCCAAGGATAAGATGATCTCCGAGGATGAGGAACGGCGCGCGGAAGACATGGTACAGACGCTGACCGACGAGCACGTCAAGAAAGTGGATCAACTGCTGGAAGAAAAAGAAAAAGATCTGATGGCGATCTGATCGCCGGTCGGTTCTCGGCTTGTCTCCCAATCAGCGCAAAGAAGACGACTCCGGCGGCGGGCCGCCGGCACCCGAGCGTTTGCCGAACCATGTGGCGGTGATCATGGATGGCAATGGCCGTTGGGCGAAGCGGCGCGGCCTGCCGAGGCACGCGGGGCATCGAGCCGGTGTCGACTCCGTGCGTTCGATCGTGGAGCAGTGTGCCAAGTATCGGATCCCATTCCTTACCGTATTCGCCTTTAGCAGCGAGAATTGGCAGCGTCCGCAGCAGGAAGTGTCGCTGCTGATGGACCTTTTCATGAGTGCCTTGAAACGAGAAGCCAAGCGCTTGTGCCGTAACAATGTACGCTTGCGCGTGATTGGCGATCTCACTGCGTTTTCGGACAAACTTTGCTCGAGTATTCGGGAGGCCGAGCAGACCACGGCAGAAAGCACCGGTCTCTTGCTGCAGGTGGCCGCCAACTATGGTGGGCGCTGGGATATCACCCAGGCGGCGCGCAGTCTGGCGCGGCAGGCTGTGCAAGGCGATATCGATCCGGACGCGATTACGGACGAGACCTTGAGCGCGGCCCTCGCTTTTTCCCAGGTTCCCGATCCCGACCTTTTTATACGCACCGGAGGCGAGCAGCGGTTGAGCAATTTCCTGCTTTGGCAGGCCGCCTATTCAGAGCTGTATTTCACCGACACCCTCTGGCCGGATTTCGATGCGGCTGCCTTCGCTGCTGCGCTCGCTGCGTTCGCCAAACGCCAACGCCGGTTCGGGCGCACCGGCGATCAGGTAATCGACGCATCCCCGGACAGGGTTGTCTGAACGCTAGGTGCGGGATCGGGCGATGTTCTATCAGCGAATCGTCACGGCTCTAGTCCTGGTTCCCGTCGTGGTCCTCGCGGTCCTGTTTCTGGCGACCGAATATCTGGCGCTGGCCTTTGCCTTGCTGATCCTCTTGGCGGCCGGCGAGTGGGCGCGAATCTCGGGGATCGGTTTCTGCACCCGGCAGATTCCCTTCGTGGTTCTCGTGGCGGGGGCGGTCGCAGGGGCTGGGGCACTGCTGCGGCAGCCCCAATGGGCGTCCGGGCTACTGATCGCTGCAGTCTTCTGGTGGCTCGTGGTTTCACTGGTGCTGGTCCGCCGGCGTAGAATCGGGGTTGTGCCGCTGCCTGATGGTGTCGACTATCGACAACTGCTTGCCGGATTGTTCACACTGGTGCCGGCGTGGCTGGCGCTGGTATTGCTGCACGCTAGAGACGGCAGCGGACCACTGCTGATGCTATTCCTGCTCGCCCTGATCTGGGTGGCCGACAGCGCGGCGTATCTGGTGGGCCGGCGATGGGGCAAGACGAAACTGGCCCCGGGAATCAGCCCCGGGAAATCCTGGGAAGGCGTTTATGCGGCTCTCGCCGGTGGTGCTCTGTGCGGTCTGCTCTGGTCAGTACTGCGAAACTATACTGCTGTGGAGACCCTGCTTGCTTGCGGTCTTTGTCTGCTGACCGTAGGGTTTTCCGTGGTGGGAGACCTTTTCGAGAGCGCGATGAAGCGGATGCGAGGGTTGAAAGACAGCGGCAGCCTTCTCCCGGGGCATGGGGGGATTCTGGATCGCATCGACAGCCTGACCGCTGCAGCCCCGGTATTTTGCGCCGGCGTGCTGTGGGGCGGGCTCCCGCCGTGATCGGGGTAACGGTCCTCGGCTCCACGGGTTCCATCGGGACGAGCACCCTCGACGTCCTGCAGCGGCACCCTGATCGCTTCTCACTGGTGGCGCTCACGGCGAATCGGGATGTCGATCGGCTCTACGAGCAGTGCCTGCAGCACCGCCCACGGTATGCCGTGTTGGCGGACGAGGGTCGAGCGGCGCAGCTCCGCGAGAGGCTGAGGGTCGCGTTGCCGGGAACCGAGGTGTTGTCGGGGATCAGCGCAGTGGCTGAAGTAGCGGCGGCCCCGCAAGCCGACTATGTCATGGCCGC
>JAHEIA010000604.1 GCA_024639625.1 Chromatiales bacterium | reverse complement strand
CAACGGACTGAAGACACGCCCTTCGCTGGTGAGGCTTCTCCATCGGCAACTTTTGCGCCGATACGATGCGTTTTTGGCGATAGGGAAGGCGAACCGTCGCTTCTACGAGGCCAATCGGGTATCTCCCAAGCAGATCTTCGATGCCCGCTATTTCGTTGACAACGAGCGATTTGCGACGCAAGCAAAAACGCTTGCTGGCGAACGCCAGGGCCTGCGGCATTCCTGGGGTGTTCCGCCTCAAGCGGTCTGCTTCTGCTACGCCGGAAAGTTGGAGCCGAAGAAGCGACTGCCGGACCTGCTGGAAGCGATGTGCCTCGTTGTTTCGCGTCAGGCGCCTCCGCAGATCCACCTTCTGGTAGTCGGTACGGGGGAACTCATGGACGAAGCGCGCGCCTTTGCGAGCGAACACCGCTTGCCCGTGACCTTTACGGGCTTTCTCAACCAGACAGAGATTGCCCGGGCCTACGTGGCTGCCGATTGCCTCGTGCTGCCATCGGATTTCGGAGAAACCTGGGGGCTAGTGGTCAACGAGGCAATGGCCTGCGGGCGGCCCGCGATTGTTAGCGATCGGGTTGGTTGCGGACCCGATCTCTTAGAGTCCGGCGTTACGGGTGAGATGTTCCCCTTCGGTGATACAGCAGTGCTGGCAGCGAGGATTCGGTCCTTGGCGGAAGATCCACGCCGCCTGGAGCGCATGGGGCAGGCCGCCCGAGGCAGGGTGATTACGGAATACTCGATCGAGCAGGCTGTCGACGGGACGGTGGCGGCAGTGGACTACGTTCTTGCTCAACGCCGGTGATGTACAGTCCGCCGCGTGTCGCGTCTCCATCGCAAGAGCATTGCTGGCCTTTCAGGCTGGCGCGTTTGCTGTCGTCCGTAGTTCCACGCGGCAAAGGCGCTATCCCGCGGATTGTCGGGCGTATGGCTCGACCCTGGATTAGTCACGCGTTCGTCACCCGGCACGGTGCACGGATTCCCTTGTTGCCCGAGGCGCTTGATGCTTTCGTGGCAATGAGCTTACAAGGCAACTCCTACGACTACTGGGTGTTTCGGGCGGCCAATGCCATGTTGGAAACGGGTAGTGTGTTTTACGACATTGGCGCTAATGTAGGCTACATGTCGATTGAGGTCGCACATCTACGCGCCAGCGATGGGGTTCAAGTCTATGCGTTCGAGCCGCATCCCTCTCTGGCGAAAAACATTGCGCAAGCGGTGAAAATCAATCGTTTCGACAATTTGATTCATGCGGAGGCAGCCGTCGGCGATTCCTCCGGGTATCTGGGCTTTTCCCAAGACCCGAACAGTTTCATTGGCTCGGTGACCCAGGCGGGTGCGAAAGCGAGTTACCAGGTCACTGCGGTGACAGTGGATGAATTGGTGAACGATAAGGGATATCAACCGCCGGATGTAATCAAGATCGACGTCGAAGGATATGAGCATGCCGTCTTGTCGGGAGCGCGCCAGGTTCTTGCGGAACGCCTCCCCGTAGTGGTCTTCGAGATTTCGCCGGGGACCTCGCGCTACGGGCGCACTCCGGAGATGATCGTCGATCTTCTGCGGGAGGCAGGCGATTACAGCTTCTACACAATCAAATGCGATCCTTTATCTCGCCGGGAAATAGCAGAAAAGGCTGGTACCCAAGCGGACATTCTCGCCATTCCTCCACGACGCCAGGCTAGGTTCGACTGGTTCGAACGCGAGTTTCGTGCTGGAAGAATCGATTCATGCTGGGATGTTTGATCCTGGATACGCCCAGCGCCGAATGCGAATTCTGCACGTTGTTCCCACCTATCTCCCAGCCACGCGCTACGGGGGGCCGATCTATTCGGTGCATGGCTTGTGCAAGGCGTTGGCTGCCGAAGGGCATGAGGTTCACGTTTTCACGACCAACGTTGACGGACCGTCTGACAGTGCTGTGCCGACTGGTGAACCGGTGACATTGGACGGTGTTTCCGTCTGGTACTTCGCCTCTCGCCGGTTGCGCCGATTGTATTGGTCGCCAGCCATGATGCAGGCGCTGAAGGCGCAGATAGCCGGTTTCGATTTGGTGCATTTACACTCTGTATTCCTCTGGCCGACCTGGGCGGCGGCGCGTAAGGCACACCGGCAGGGTGTCCCCTATGTGCTTTCGCCCCGCGGGATGCTGGTTCGTGATCTGATCAGGC
>JAHEIA010000603.1 GCA_024639625.1 Chromatiales bacterium | reverse complement strand
ACTCGGTCAGCCTCAAGGTGACGCTGGCCGTCGCCCATTATCACTTGGGTCTGCCGTTCAAACGCATCGAAGCCTTTCAGAATATGGTGGGCATGCCGTTGCCCGATGCCACCCAATGGGAGCAGGTCGAGGAGGTCGCCGACAGCACCTATCGCGTCTTCGATCAGCTCAAGTTCCTCGGTGCCCAACAGGCCTTGGTCTACCAGGACGATACCGGCGCACGGATTTTGTCACTGATCAAGGAAAACCGGGCCGACCCACCGCCCGAACGCAAGGCGATGTACACCACGGTCCTGCGTTTCGAAGGGGAGCAGTCGATCTGTTTGTACTTCACCGGGCGCCGGCATGCGGGAGAGAATCTCGACGAGATCCTGGCGCATCGCGATTCCGACTTACCGCCGATTCAATGGATGTCCGATGCCTTGGCGGCCAATACCCCCCAGCAGCACAAAGCGCGAACTCTGGACTTGAACTGCCTGGTTCATGGACGCCGCCAGTTCACCGATATCGACGCCTTCTTCCCCGACGAATGCGCCCGGGTCGTCGATGCCATCGCCAAGGTCTATCAGCACGAGGCACACTGCAAAGACGAATCGCTCACCGCCGCGCAGCGCCTCGCCTACCACCAGGCGCACAGTGCCCCGGTGATGACCAACCTCAAGGACTGGATGCAACAGCAGCTCGAGGACAGGCTGGTGGAGCCCAACAGCCGCCTCGGCGGCGCCTTCAATTACCTGCTCAAGCACTGGGAGGCGCTGACCCGGTTCCTGCACATCTCCGGCGCCCCTCTGGATAACAATTGCGCCGAGCAGGCGTTGAAAATGATCCTGCGTTACCGCAACAATAGCCTGTTCTACAAAAACGCGCATGGCGCCTACGTCGGCGACATCATCACCAGCCTGATCGAGACCTGCCGTTTGAACGCAATCAATCCACTGGACTACCTCAGCGCCTTGATGCAGAACCGATCGGCGGTGTTCGCCGATCCCGCGGCCTGGTTTCCCTGGAACTACCGCGAGACGCTGCACGCAATGGAGCAGCCCGTGCCACTAAGCCACCCCCCGCCAATCATCGGCCATCCCGGCCTCATCGGGGTTACCGTTCCACAGTAGAATCTGCAGCTCGCGCGCCGAGAGCCGATGGCTCGCTGCGGGTGTCGATGGCCACCAATTCAAGCGCCCCTGTGATAGACGTTTCTGGCACAACCAGAACCCCTGCCCGTCGTAACATAATAGTTTCAGGGACGTTCCCCGGCGGTTGCGGAATACGAAGATCGCCCCGCCCATCGGATCTTCCGAGAGACGTTGCCGGCACAGGGCGGCCAGTCCATCGATTCCGCGGCGGAAATCCGCCGCTTCGCGCGCCAGAAAGACGCGACTTTGCGGGGTCAGCTGCAACATGATCAGGCCCCCATGAAACGATCGACCAGTGCGAGCATGTCGAGACCCCGGGTTGGGCGGATGCGCAGGCGCATCCCGTCCGGGCGTTCCAACTCCATCCACACCGCCTCAGCATCCGCCACCGGGGGTTGCACAGGCTCGACCTCCACAAACGCCGCTTCCGCAACAGGGGACTGCCGACCTTGGTTTGCCCTGACAATCCCCCGTCGCTTATTGAGGTCCGTTGCACTCAGGCGCAGGGTTCGGGTGACCTGCGAGACGCCATGGGTCTGCACCAGCTCGATCGCTTCGTCCCACAGCGGTTGCGGGATCCGCTCCCCCCGCTTCTTACTCTTTCGCCAATGCTCAAAATGCTCGGCCACCTCTTCCAGTGTCAACGTCGATTCGATGCGCACGTTTATCATGCCTCCGGTTGTTGCTTTTCACCGTCGGCATCCTAGTCAGCCCGCTGTCAACAGGTCACGCACGCTTGCCGGAACTACACTATCTTTCCGGGTACAAAGGCGCCTCCTCGGATGCACTCGCGCGCGCCTGGCTAGACTTAAAAGAAGGAGACCACGAGCAAAGCAGGAGGGCGTAATGACAAACCCTAACCGAATGGCGGTGCAACACATACTCGAGTACGAGTCCCGGCAGAAACACGTCGGCGAGCTCTTGGGACGCGTGCGGGAGAAGACGCCCACGGGATCCGAGCATACGGATATCCGCGAACGGCTGGAGGAGCTCGAGAAGGAGCAGGACAGGCTGATCGTCCGCCTCGACGAGTT
>JAHEIA010000602.1 GCA_024639625.1 Chromatiales bacterium | reverse complement strand
TATCAAGGTTTTTCGCCTCGGGTCCGCATTGCCGGAGTTATCCTCAACCGGATCGGTGGTGCTCGGCACGAATCGAAACTGCGTGAAGTGGTCGGATACTATACCGATATCCCGGTTGTGGGGGCGGTGCAGAACAACCCGCAGATCGAGATCGTCGAGCGCCATCTCGGCCTGATTCCCAGCAATGAAGCGCAGCAGGCAGCCGACAAGATCAGGGACCTGGCAACGGTGGTCAGCGACCAGATCGATCTCGACTCGCTGCTGCGTATAGCCCGAGCGTCCCCGGAGGTCGAGGCCCCTGAATCGGAGCGGGGGGTCGTACCGCCCCGGGCCCTGCGGATCGGCATCGCCAGAGACCGTGCGTTCGGTTTTTATTATCCCGACGACCTGGAGGCAATGCAGGCGCAGGGTGCCGAACTGGTGGCCTTCGACACCTTGCAGGACTCGCGGCTGCCCGCCGTCGATGGCTTATTCATCGGTGGTGGGTTCCCCGAGGCGGCTATGCTGGAACTGGAGGCCAATGTCGCGCTGCGCGCTGAGATTCGGGCGTTTATCGAATCCGGCGGCCCGGTGTATGCGGAGTGCGGTGGCCTGATGTACCTTGCAAAAACCCTGACCTGGAAAGGTCGAACTTGTGAGATGGTCGGAGTGATCCAGGGGGATGCGGTGATGTACGACCGGCCCCAGGGGAGAGGCTACGCGCGCCTGCGCGAGACCGGGGCGAGTAGATGGCCGGCGCTCGGCGCGGACGAGCTATACGCGCATGAGTTCCACTATTCCGCGCTGAAGAATCTGCCCGACGATCTCAGTTATGCCTACCAAGTGCTGCGGGGTACCGGAGTTGACGGAAGGCACGACGGAATGCTGTATAAGAATCTACTGGCCAGCTACGTTCATTTACGTGGTACCGGCGGCAACCGATGGCCGGAGCGCTTTGTGCAGCACGTTCTCGCTTGCAAGAGCGCCGCGAAGAGCAAGGGCAGCTCACGGGACGGGAGCGGCGGCTGAGCGGAATTCCCCTCGCGCGATGGCTTCGACTTGACGGCGCCTTCTTGGTTGTGCCAAAACATTGGTACAAGTGTCTTCTACATAGGAACCAGCGGTATGTTTAGAGTTACAGCAGCAGCAGCGGCCCAAGTGAAAGTGGCGGCTCAGCAGGGAGGTATGGACGGACTGGCGCTGCGCCTTGCTGCGCAAAAGAAGCCTGACGGATCGTTCGACTATCGCATGGGCTTCGATGAAGCGAAGGACGAGGACATCGAACTTGCCTCCGAAGGCGTAAAGATCGTAATGGCACCGGAGTATGTACCCTTGCTGGACGAGGCGACCCTGGATTTTGTCGAGCTCGAGGAAGGGGATTTCCAGTTTATTTTCGTCAATCCCAGAGACCCCAATTATTCTCCGGCGCCGCGCGAAAGCTGAGGTCGTCGGTACTCTGACTTGGCGGCGGCCCTGCGCCGCGAAACCCGGCTCGTAGCCCGGCCCCCCGTCGGGCGCACCAACGGGCAGCAGCCGCCATCCGCGCTGCCTTGGCCCAACTACGCGAGAGTATCCATGGCGCTTTCCAACGAAGACGCACTGCGCCTCAATGTCCTGCTTGCGAACCATCCGCAGGCCATACGTATCGACGAGTCGCGGATGACGGTACACGGGCTTTCCGCGGCAGGGGAAGCCATGGTCAAACTCAACCCCCTCGGCCGCGAAGTTCAATATCTGCGCGAAGTACGGGAATTTCTCTCCGCTTACATCCTGGGCTCACCGGGTGGCTATCCCGTGTATCTGCAACGCTGGACGCGCATGGGTCAGATGCGAGACGACAGCCTGGAACAATTGTTGTTGCTCGGCGAGCCGGAAGCGGTAGTGGCTGCGGTGTGCGCGCCCGGTTTGACCGAAGAGCTTGCCCGGCGCGCCTGGTGGGCCATGCCGGAAGCGGAAAACGCCCGTCGTATGCTGGCCAACCCAGTGGTCGCGAGTGGCAAGATGGGGCCTGCATTGGCTGAATATCTGGTCGAGTATCTCCCTTTTGAGAGCGAGCCGGAAACTATGATCGAGAGTGTCCGTCTGGTACTCCAGCCTGGTTTGATCAGCGATCAGAAGAAGCTTGCCCTGTGGCATAAGGCGGGGCGGAGGAACGCCTATCTGGTCGGATTCTTGGCTGCGTTGCCGGA
>JAHEIA010000601.1 GCA_024639625.1 Chromatiales bacterium | reverse complement strand
AACACGCGTATTAAAAGCTTCCTTCCCCAGCAGAGTTTTCAGGTAATACCGATAATCCGATGTCCATGCAGCAGAGACCCCGTCCGGACCGTAGTCACGCTTCGCAATATGATGCGAACGGCCGGGTAAAACAAATAAACTCAAAAATAAATATTTCCCGATGTTGCCTATTGAAGTCGATCCAGCACGCGGTAGCCTATTGCTTCGCCGATGTGCCGGGCGGATAAGTTGTCGGTGCCGGCCAGGTCGGCAATTGTACGGGCGACTTTAAGAATGCGGTGGTATGCACGGGCGGACAAGCCCAGTTTATCCATGGCAGTGTCGAGCAGCGCCTGTGCATCTCCGGTCAGTCTGCAAGCCCGGTTTAGTCCTTCACCGTGAAGTTGATGATTCAGGCAACCACCGCGTACCTGCTGTATGTCGCGCGCCCGGATCACTCGTCGCCGTATTTCGGATGAGGGTATCTCCCCACGCTTACCGTCCCGCAAAAACTGTTTCGGTACCGGCGGTACTTCAACGTGCATATCGATGCGGTCGAGCAGTGGCCCGGAGATTTTGCATCGGTATTTCTGAACCTGATCTGCCGTACACCTGCAACGGCCCCGGGGATCGCCGAGCCAGCCGCACGGGCAAGGATTCATCGCCGCCACAAGTTGGAAGCAAGCGGGATAAGACACTTGCCGCGCTGCCCTCGCTATGTGTATGACTTTGGACTCCAGCGGTTCGCGAAGATGCTCCAGGACACCGCGGCTAAACTCCGGCAGTTCATCCAAAAATAGAATCCCGTTGTGCGCCAGGGAAATCTCCCCCGGCCTGGGATGGCTGCCCCCGCCCACCAGCGCTGCACTTGAGGAGGAGTGATGGGGACTCCTGAAAGGAGGTATGGACCATGTGTCCAGGTCCAGGGGAGACCCCGCAAGGGATTGCAGTGAAGCAGTTTCCAACGCTTGGCTTTCACTCATGTCGGGTAGAAGACCCGGTAGCCGGGTCGCCAGCATCGTCTTGCCCGCGCCTGGCGGCCCGATCAACAACAGACTGTGCCCACCGGCGGCGGAAATCTCCAGTGCTCTTTTTGCGAACTCCTGCCCGCGTACGTCGGCGAGGTCGAGGCAATTCGACCTGGGTTTGGGAAATCGAGCGGCGATGGGAGCAAGTTCCCCTTTACCGCCAAGCGTCGCCGTCACCTGCAGCAGGTGGTCTGCCGCGTAGATTTCGGCAGCTTGGGCCAATGCGGCCTCAGCGCCATTGGCGGATGCAATGAATACCGCCCGTTGACTGCGACTGGCGGCGATGATCGCGGGCAGCATCCCTTTTACCGCCCGCAGCTCGCCGCTCAACGCCAGTTCGCCCATGTACTCGTAACGGTTGAGTTCACTGCGTTCGAGCTGCCCTGAAGCCGCCAATATGCCCAGCGCGATGGGGAGGTCATAACGCCCACCTTCTTTTGGCAAATCCGCCGGCGCCAGGTTTACCGTTATTTTTCGCACCGGAAACTCGAAGCGGGAATTGATCAGCGCGCTGCGCACCCGATCCCTGCTTTCTTTTACCGCGGTTTCCGGCAACCCCACGATAGCGAAGGCTGGCAAACCATTAGAAAGGTGCACTTCAACAGTGACTAACGGAGATTCGATACCGAGCTGGGCCCGGCTGTGTAAAATCGCAAGAGACATATCGCCACTCCTTGGCTGAATATTCCACTGATCGGGTATTCGTTCCTATTGGCGTAGAATCCGGTCCTCTAATGCCTGCATCTGTACTTCGAGTCGTTCCAATTTTTGCCGGGTACGGTGCAGCACGGCTTCCTGCACCTCGAGCTCCTCGCGGGTAACGAGATCCAGACCTTGGCACGCGCCTTGCACCGTAGACTTTACATTTTCGCGGACCTCTTTGGCGAGGTCCGCAGGTAACGCCGACGCCACTGCATCGGAGATCTGCTCCAGAAAGGTCTTGGTTTTATTCATCGGGAAATTTTAACACCGATTGATCGTTCGTTCCTGCCCTTAAATACCACTTAGAAGCGGATCGGCACAATTCCAGTGCAAAACAAGCCCACCCTGCCCCGTATTGGTGCGTACCGGCTATCGACTGCCGATCCGGTCCGCAATCCTACAGCCTGAACATGTGGCACGGTTCCTGCTTACTACACAACATTTAAAATTGGAGCACGCTATGAA
>JAHEIA010000167.1 GCA_024639625.1 Chromatiales bacterium | reverse complement strand
GGCTTCTCCGGCACAGGCTTCTCCGGCACAGGCTTCTCCGGCACAGGCTTCTCCGGCATAGGCTTCTCCGGCGCAGCCTTCTCCGGTTCGGGCTCCTCCGGTTCGGGCTTCTCCGGTTCGGGTTTCTCCGGTTCGGGTTTCTCCGGTTCGGGCTTCTCCGGCTCGCTTTCCGGCTCGGGTTCCTGGGGAGAAGGTTCGGTTGCGGCGACCCGCACCGGTTGGGCGGCGGTTTGGAACATCTCCACTGCGACCGGCACCACCCGACCGCCACCAGCAGCGCCAGCACCGGACCCCTGGTCGCGGCCGCCTAGCAGGAAAAGCGCGAGCACCCCCAGGTGCAGGCAGGCCGATACGACAAAGCCGAGGATCTTGCCGAGGCGTCGGCGCCGGGGGCTCATCGCGCCTCTTGGGTCAGTATGGTGAGCTGATTCAGCTGTTGCAGCTTCAATACGTCGACCACGGAAACGAAACGGCCGAAGGGTACCCGAGCGTCCACCCGCAGCACGATCGGGGTGGTCTTGGGAAGCTTAACGAGCTTCTGGGTGAGGGTGACCAGATCGACCTGCTGCTCGTCGAAATAGAGTTGCTCGCCCTGGTCGATCGCCAGTTCGACCCGTTCCTCGGCCAGGGACGCCTGTTGGCTCTTGGCTTCCGGCAGATCGATCTCCAGTTTCCCCTGGGCGATGAAGGTAGCCGTGGTCAATACGATGGCCAACAGCACCAGCATGATGTCGATGAAGGGAATGACATTGATGGTGCAGATCGGCTTCATTTCTGATGCTCTTTCTTCCAGTAGGCGGTGAGTACGTCGACCTTACGCAACAGGGCGTTGTAGAGCAGGATCGCCGGGATGGCGACCAACAGTCCCAGGGCGGTGGCCTTCAGCGCCAGGGCGAGACCGAACATGATGGCGTTGGTGTCGATGCTGCCGGCCTGGCCGATGTCGTAGAAGGTGAGGAGGATGCCTAGCACCGTGCCGAGCAGGCCTACATAGGGGGCGTTGCTGCCGACCGACGAAATGATTGTCAGGTGCCTCGTCAGCTCGACGTTGAGTTCGTCCGGGTGAGTAAATTGGGCAAGGTCCACCTTGCGGAAGTAAAAATAGCGTTCGACAGCGAACCAGACCATGAGAAAACTCATGAACCCGAGGATCCCGATGACGCCGAAATCCAGATATTCCTTAAGGATCTCCACAGATCTTCTCCGATAGGGCGTGACAACCGAGCCGCCGGTCGGCCGGATCGAATAGCATTATATTACGAAATGCTATTTCGGTTTCTGTGGAAATTCGCTCAGGGGGTGAGTCGGCCGGGCAGGCTCAGGGAGAGCGCGGGCCAGTAGGTGATGATCAGCACCGCGCCGAGCAGCAGCAGGAACCAGGGAAGCGTGGCCACGTAGATCTCCACGATCGGCTTCTTGAAGCGGTAGCTGGCGATGAACAGGTTCATCCCGATAGGGGGGGTGAAATAGCCGATCTGCATGTTGGCGAGGAAGATGATGCCCAGGTGCACTGGGTCGATGCCGTAACCGAGCGCGACCGGAAGCAGCAGCGGTACCATGAGCACCAGGGCGGAGAAGATGTCGAGCATGGTGCCCAGCATGAGCAGGAAGACGTTCAACAGGATCAGAAAAGTGACCTTGTCCGAGACGTAGGCGCGAACCGTGTCGAACAGTCGCGTCGGCACCTCGGCGTCGATCAGGTAATTCGTCGACGCCAGTGACGCGCCGAGGATCACCAGGATGCCGCCGACCAGTACCATGGCCTCGCGGATGATCTTCGGCAGCTCGCGCAGCGGGATATCGCGCTGCACCAGGACCTCGATCACCAGAACATAGAAGGCAGTAACGGCGGCTGCCTCGGAGACCGCGAAGGTGCCGCTGTAGATCCCGCCGAGTACGATGATCGGCAGCGGGATCTCCCATGCGGCCTCGCGGACCGCCTGCCACGCTTCCTGGCGTGAAAACGGTTGCAGCTCCAGCCCGCGGTACGACCACAGGCTCCAGCCCACCAGCAGCAACAGCATCAGGACACCGGGAAAGATCCCCGCGAGGAACATGTCGTCCACGCTGACCGGCTCGCCGATCCCCAACTGCTGGGAGATCACTGCGTACAGGATTAGCGGTAGGGCGGGGGCGAACAGCAGGCCGAGGCTACCGGATGTGGTGACCAGCCCGAGGCTGAAGTTCTTGCGGTAGCCGGCGTGGACCAGGGCCGGGTAGAGCAGTGCGCCGACCGCGATGATGGTCACCCCGGAGGCCCCGGTAAAAGCAGTGAACAGGGCGCACACGCACAGGGCCACCATGGCCAGGCCACCGGGCAGCCAGCCGAGCAGGGCCTGGGTGAGGCGCACCAGGCGTTTCGGTGCGTGGCTCTCGCTGAGCAGATAGCCGGCGAAGGCGAATAATGGGATGGAGAGCAGGACCGGCATCTCGGCGATGCGGTAGAACTCGATCGCCACCACCGAGAGGTCCACGTCGAGCCGCTGAAAGCCGAGCAAGGCGCTAGCCGCGATGACGGCGAACAGCGGGGCGCCCAGCAGGGCGAGCAGCAGCAGGACGATGCCGGCGAGGATGATCATCGGGCCTCATCCTTCCCCAGGTCGGCAACTGCGCTGGCCAGGAAGCGCAGCGACATCACCGCGAAGCCGATCGGCAGGATGATCTCCCCGGCCCATGCTGGCAGTGAGGCGAAGAGTATGTTGCCGTCCTGCCATTCGTAGAGCACGAAGCGGCCGCTGACCCAGGCGAGTACGCCGCAGATCAGGCTGCTGAAGAGGTCGGTCAGCACGCGGGTGTACGCCCTAGCGCGTGGCGGGAGGAGCCGGGATATCAGATCGATGTGGATGTGGTGGCGCTCCCGGGTCGCAGCCATGGCTCCCAGCAGGGTGACCCAGAGCACCGCGATGCGCAGGCTGGGGTCGCCCCAGACCAGGCTGGTGTTCCACAGGTTACGCAGCACGATCTGCAGCATCGCCAGCAGGATCATCCCGCAGAGCATGCCGACCAGCAGCAGGTCCTCGCAGCGCAGCAATAGACGCCGGGTGCCTCGGGCCAGTCTGACGAATCCGTTCGGCACTGTCCGCGGGCTCCGGCGAGGATCAGTCGCGGCCGGTGCGCGAGGTCCGTAGGTGCTGACGCAGCCGATCCAGCATCGCCTGCGAGATGACACCCTCGGCGGCCAGCTCATCGATCGCCCGGTTGACCGGACCGCGCCAGCGTTCCAGCTCGTTCTCGGAGGGGGCGATGATCTCGATGCCCTGATCGTGCAGTACCTGCAAGGCCTCCTGGTTCGCCTCCCTGCTCTGCGCATTGACCCGGCGCAGGGCCGCGCCGAGGACCGTTTCGAGAATCGCGCGATCAGCGGGCGAGATCTTCTTCAACGCCCGCTCGCTGAGCACCAGGGTGCCATAGGTGTAGAGCAGGGGCGCATCGGTGAAATAACCGACCTGGGTATGCCACTGCAGGGCGATGATGGCGGCCGGGGTGCTGCCGACCGTGTCGATGAGTCCGGTTTGCAGGCCGGTGAGCACGTCGCTCAGGGGCAGCGGGATCGGCGACACGTCGACCGCGTGAAACGCGGCGATGCTGATGGCGTCCCCTTCCGGCACCCAGACCTTGCGCTGACGCAGGTCCGCGACGCTGCGGATGGGCCGGGTGGAAGCCAGGTAGGCAAAGCCGCCTTCCGACAGGCCGAAGCTCACCAGGCCCTCGGCGGCGAGCTTTTCCAGCAGCAGGGGATCCATGCGGGTGCGCACATAGTCCACCTCGGCGTAGGAGCGGAAGGCGAAGGGCAGACCGTAGATCTGAATGTCCGGGTAGATGTCGGACAGTCCCCCGCTGGTGACCATCCCGCCGTGCAGCTGGCCGACGCGAATCTTGCGCAACACGCTGCGGTCGTTGCCCATCACGCCCCCGGGATAGAAGCGCAGCTTCAACCGCCCGGCGGTGCGCTCGGCGATCTCGTCCGCTGCGCCGCGCGCCTCGCGCATCCAACTCGTGCCGTCCGGCGCGAGGGTGGCGATCTTCAGGGTGAACGCCTGTGCCTGACCCAGGCTTCCCAGCAGCAAAACGACCAGCAGCGCCCCCCATCCGACGACGGTCGTTCGCGCAGCGCGCATCCTCACGGCAGTGCCCCTTTGCGGATTATTTTCAGCCATTGTAACGGACGCGAGCGGGGCGCGCAGTGTACTCGGTCAGAAATATTCCTCGTCCAGCAGCTCCCGCGCCTGCTCTTGCGCCAGAACGTTGCTCAGGGTGAGGCCCGGCTGATTCGGGTCGGCCGCCAGCACCTCGCGCAACAGGCGGTCGTGGAGTTCCTGATCAAACACCAGGCGGGCATATTGGCGGGCGAACTCGACCTGTACGATCAGGTCCCGGCCGTCCGAATAGCGGATTGCCAGCTCGAAGTGCTCGCGGCCCAATTCCGGATTGCCGCCCAGGGCCGGCGGGATCTGCGAGCGCATGACGGCGAGATAGAGCTGGGCGCGTCCCTGGCGGAAGCCCGGGTCCTGATCGACGATCCGCTGCAGCAGCAGCTCCGCCTTGGGCAACTGGGCCAGGGCATTCCAGTCTTCGCTCCGCGCCTGGATCCAAGCGGCCCAGGTAGTGCCCAGAACGAATAGCGTTTCCAGGTCGCGTGGGTTAGCGTCCTGCAACGCGTCGGCGAACTCCGGGTAGGGGCGGTCGAGCATCGGGCAAAGGCGGGCGTAGCGAAGACAGAAGGCGCGGCGCGCATAGTCGAAGGCCCTCTCCGTGAGCCGGTTCCGCTGCTTGGCCTCGGCGGCGAAGGCGCCGGCGTAGGCGGCGTAGAGCTCCGCGCCGGAGCGCAGCAGGCGCCGGTCGTTCGGTGCGTCCTCGATCAGGGAATCGATCAGCAGCAAATACGCGGGAGCCCCGGCACGAACGATTTCCGGGTCGTTCTGCGCCATCATGGCCGCGCTGAGACTATCCGCCATGCGGCTGGTGTACAGGGAGGCGCAGCCCGCGGTGATCAGGATGAGCAATACGGCTGGCAGCGCGCCGAGGCTAGTGCGACGGGCTCCCCGGTATCGTCGCGGCATCCGGCGAACCCCGCCCCGCGGGTTCAACGATGCTTCTTGCCGACGTGCTCCATGTGCCGCACCCAGTTGGAGAATGCACTGCCGATCGAAGGGCCGCCGTGACGCCGGCCGCGAAAGGTGCGGAAGCAGGCGCCGTCTTCACAACGGGTGGCGCCGGCGCAGAGCAGGCCGAAGATGAGGAACACGTCGAGCACCAGCGCGGCGATCAGCAGCGGGACGTGCAGCAGCAGATTGGCGCCCATCCAGGCGACGATCTCGCGCTCGTAAAACAGAGCGAATGCGATGGAGGCGAACAGCAGGGCCACGGCCAACAGCGAGAAGAAGTCGGAAACCCAACCGTGACGTTGGCTCAAGTCCTTGATATTGCTGCAGATCGACATCGTGCACTCCTATTTTCTTAACATGGGGTTGAGTCAGCAAACTAACGTGGCTGCCTAACTCGAAGCCCTGCCATTGTGGCACGGAACCGAGTGGATTGGAGAACTGGATCCCGCTCCTGCCTGCCGCGCATCGAAGCCCCGAGTCTAAATCGCCAGTAGCGGACCCGTCGGGCGACCTCCTCTTTCCGTCCTTTTTCTTTTAGCCGAGCAAGAGAAAGGACACGCCTCCGGGTGCGGGAACTCGATTCAGAGATCTTGGGGCGTTAGCCCCACGCAACCTCCAACGCTCCCATACCAGACGTACATTACAGCGAAACCCGAGCCGATGGCGAAACGTCCGGGTAATCAAAAAACCCCCATTTAATACCACTATTTCCGCGAGAAGAAAAACGCCGCTGGCACCTACGGAGCCCCGGCCAATCTTGGGGGCGCCGCAACCTGCGTGTATATTGTCCGGCAAACCACAACAGGAGGAGCGCCCGCGTGCAGTTTCTGACCGATGTGTTCAATTGGCTCAACAGCGCAGTCTGGGGTCCGGCGATGCTGGCGCTGATTCTGGGGACCGGCCTCTATTTGATGATCGGCCTGCGTTTGATTCCGCTGCGCCATCTCGGATACGGCTTCCAGATGTTGTGGCGCGGCCGGCATTCCGACGAGGAGGGCGACATCACGCCCTTCAACGCGCTGATGACCTCCCTCTCGGCGACCATCGGAACCGGCAATATTGCAGGGGTGGGCACCGCCATCGCCATCGGCGGGCCGGGTGCAGTGTTCTGGATGTGGTGTACCGCCCTGGTCGGCATGGCGACCAAGTACGCCGAGGCCGTGCTCGCGGTGAAGTATCGCGAAGTCGACGAAGAGGGGAACCACGTTGGCGGCCCGATGTATTACATCAAGAACGGGCTCGGACACAATTGGAAATGGCTCGGCACGGCGTTCGCGATCTTTGGCGCCATCGCCGGTTTCGGCATCGGCAACATGGTGCAGGCGAATTCGGTGGCCGATGCTCTGGAGGCGAATCTGTCGATCCCGTTCTGGCTTACCGGGCTGGTGATGGCGGTCTTCGTTTTCCTGGTGCTGATCGGCGGCATCCGGCGCATCGCGCAGGTCGCCGGCAAGTTGGTGCCCTTAATGGCGGTGGCCTATCTGCTGGGTGGTCTAGTGGTGATCGCGCTCAATGTCTCAGCGGTTCCGGCAGCCCTCGGCATGATCGTCCGGCACGCGTTCACGCCTACCGCTGAGCTCGGGGGGTTTGCCGGGGCCGGTGTCATGATGGCCATTCAATGGGGCGTGGCGCGCGGTATCTTCTCCAACGAAGCGGGTCTGGGCTCGGCGCCGATCGCCCATGCAGCGGCAAAGACCACAGACCCGGTGCGTCAGGGCACGGTGGCCATGCTCGGTACGTTCATCGATACCCTGGTCATTTGCACCATCACCGCATTGGTAATCATCATCTCGGGACAGTGGACCAGCGGCAGCTCGGGCGCCGAGCTTTCGTCGTTGGCATTCGACAGCACGCTGCCCGGGGTCGGCGCCTACGTCGTCACCTTCGGGCTGGTGATCTTC
>JAHEIA010000166.1 GCA_024639625.1 Chromatiales bacterium | reverse complement strand
CGGGCGGGCGGGTCGGGTGGCCCCCTGGCTCTGCGACACGCCGTGAGCCGCATGCGGCATCCGTGGAGATTGCGCCTCGGTTGACCCAGATCAAAGCCCGATCTCCTGCATCCGTTATCCTGCTATGTTTTATGCAGAACAAGCGTGACCGAGTGTGGATTTGACACTGGCGGACTACGTGGCGACCTTTGGTCAGGCCATGCTGCGGCGCTACGGCGAGCGGGTGCACAAGGTCGCCATCGACGCCAACTTCACCTGCCCGAACCGTGATGGCAGCAAGGGGAACGGCGGTTGCAGCTTTTGCAACAACGTCTCCTTCAGCCCCAACGGACGCAATCCGGCCCCAGTGCCGCAGCAGATCGCGGCCGGCCGTACGGTAATCGCCAGGCGCACTGGCGCCCGCCTCTTCATCGCCTATTTCCAGGCCTACACCAACACCTACGCGCAGACCCAGCAGCTGGATACCCTGTACCGCCAGGCCCTGCAAGAGCCTGACGTGGTGGGCCTTTCGGTAGGCACGCGGCCGGATTGTGTGGCTCCCGGGGTGCTGGACCTGCTGTGCGGCTACCGTGACCAGGGCTACGAGGTGTGGCTGGAACTGGGGCTGCAATCGGCCTTCGATGCCAGCCTGGAGCGGGTCAACCGCGGCCATGGTTTCGCCGAGTATCGGGATACCCTGCTGGCGGCCCGGCGGCGCGGCCTGCAAGTGTGCACCCACCTGATCGCCGGCCTGCCGGGGGAGACGGGCTGGCACGTCAAGGAGACCCTGCGCCGGGTGCTGGAGCTGGGCACCGACGGGCTCAAGCTACACCCCCTGCACGTGGTCAAGGGCACCGCCCTGGCCAACGACTGGCGACGGGGTGACTATCAGCCCCTGAGCTTGGACCAGTACGTGGACCTGGCCGCCGACCTGGTGGAGATGACCCCACCCACAGTCCTGTACCATCGCATCACCGGCACCGCCTCGAGGGACATACTGCTGGCCCCGGACTGGTGCACGGAGAAATGGCGGGTACTCAACGCCATCACCCGGGAGCTGCACGCCAGATCGCTAGCCCGGATGCGACCCGGAGAACCGGCGCAGGCTTCCCCGGTTCATACCGGCTCTATCCGTTAACTCGAGGCATCACTACGTGGAACTGGTCTGCCCGGCAGGCAACCTGCCCTCCCTCAAGGCCGCCGTGGAAAACGGCGCCGATGCGGTCTACATGGGGTTGCGGGACGACACTAACGCGCGCCACTTCCCGGGCCTGAATTTCGACGAGAAGCGCGCCCGTCAGGGCATCGAGTACGCCCGCGCCCATGGCGCACATGTCTTCATGGCGATCAACACCTTTCCGCAACCGGCCGGCTGGAAGCGCTGGCAACGGGCGGTAGACAGCGCTGCGCATCTCGGCGTGGACGCCCTGATACTGGCCGACATCGGCGTCATGGACTATGCCGCCCGGCGTTGGCCGGAACTGCCTTTGCATCTGTCGGTGCAGGCCTCCTGCACCAACTACGAGTCCCTGCGCTTTTACCACGAGCTGTTCGGCATCCGCCGCGCGGTGGTACCCCGGGTACTGTCCCTGGCCCAGGTGCAGCACATCGTAGAGCACAGCCAGGTGGCTATCGAGGTGTTCGGCTTCGGCAGCCTGTGCGTCATGGTGGAGGGGCGCTGCCTGCTGTCCTCCTACGCCGCCGGCAAATCCCCCAACACCTACGGCGCCTGCTCGCCGGCGGAGGCGGTAACCTGGGAGGAGACCCCCGCGGGCCTGGAGTCACGCCTGGGCGGCCTGCTCACCGACCGCTACGGCCCCGGCGAGGACGCGGGCTATCCCACGATCTGCAAGGGCCGCTACCGAGTTGGGGAGAGCACCTATTACGCCATCGAGGAACCGACCAGCCTGAACACGCTGGACCTGCTGCCCGAACTCATCGCCAGCGGCGTGGCTGCGGTAAAGATCGAAGGCCGCCAGCGCAGCCCCGCCTACGTCGGCCAGGTGGCGCGCATCTGGCGCCAGGCCATCGACGCCTGCCGCGCCCGGCCGCAAGGCTTCCGGGTGCGCGAGGACTGGTCGCGGGAGCTGGCCAAGGTCTCCGAGGGGGCCCAGACCACCCTGGGCGCCTATCACCGACCCTGGCAATGAAGCAAGATGCCTTGAGCGTGCACAACCCCCGCCTGGCCCTGGGACCGGTGCCCTACTACTGGTCGCGGGATGACCTGAAGGCCTTCTACGCCCGGGCCGCCGGCTGGCCGGTGGAGATCGTCTACCTGGGCGAGACCGTCTGTTCCAAACGGCGCAGCTTCAGCACAGGCGACTGGTTGGAGACCGCGCAGGCCCTGCAAGATTCGGGTAAGGAGGTGGTGCTCTCCACCCTGGCCCTGATCGAAGCGGAGTCCGAGCTCAAGAGCCTGCGCCGGCTTTGCGCCAACGGCCGCTTTAGCGTTGAGGCCAACGACCTGGGGGCGGTGCGCCTGCTGATAGACGCCGGGGTCCCTTTCGTCACCGGCCCCACCCTGAATATCTACAACCTCGGCACCCTCAGGGTGCTGGCCCGCAGCGGGCTGCGCCGCTGGGTGCTGCCGGTGGAGCTGTCCCGGGCGACGCTAGCGGAAATGCAGGCCGCCCGACCTGAAGGCGTGCAGACCGAGGTGTTGGCCTACGGTCGCCTTCCCCTGGCCCTATCCGCCCGCTGTTTCACCGCCCGCTCCCGCAACCTGCCAAAGGATGATTGTCAATATTGCTGCCTCGACTACCCCGAAGGCCGCCTGGTCGCCACCCAGGAGGACGCCCCCTTCGTCGTGCTCAACGGCATCCAGACCCTGTCCGCGACCACCTGCAACCTGCTGCCGCACCTGGACGAACTGCGCGCCCTGCGGGTGGACGTGCTGCGCATCATTCCCCAGGCAAACCAGACGGAGCGTGTCTTAGGTGCGTTCGCCGCCTGCCTGGCGGGGACCACCGACCCGGAAAGCGCCGCGGAACCCCTCGCCGGACTGGCGCCGCAGGGCTTTGCCGACGGTTATTGGCGAGGAGAAGCGGGCATAGCATCCGTGTAGCGGCGCCACAACCCACGTCAACCACGTGTTCAAGCAGGAGAAACCATGAATACCACCCGCCAAGGTCCCCGATTGCCCCGACTCCTCAGTCTGCCGCTGCGCCTGGCCCCCGGCCGCCTGAACAGCGCCCTGGCAGCACACCTCCTGGAACGCGTATTCGCCGAGCAAAGGAGCGACGGCGAACTGGATTTCATGCAAGGCAGAACGGCCTGCATACGTCTGCTGGACGCCGGAATTGAACTCGGCCTCACGGTGCGGGTGGACGGGTTCGCCGCCCACCGGATGGACCGGCCCGTGGACTTAACGATCGAGGGTACGGCCTACGATTTCCTGCTGCTCATCACCGGCCGCGAAGACCCCGACACCCTGTTTTTCCAGCGCCGCCTGTGCATGTCCGGCGACACCGCCCTCGGCGTGCACCTAAAAAACTTTCTCGCCTCCGTGGACCTCGACTCGCTCCCGCTGGCCGGCGTCGTGCGCCCCGGGCTGGAGAGGGGGCTCGATCTGTATCAGCGCATGCTCGGCTAGATGAACCAAGAAATGGTCTAGGTCTGGAATGGGTGTGCGGGATTCGGCAGCGCGAAGAGCCGATCCCCGACAATATCGGCGGCTCATCATTCGCGGACGACGAAAAGAGCCGCCGATTTCGGCTCTCGTTTTTGCCCCCGCCTGGTATTTCGCTAACCGGTAGCCAAGCGCGTGCAGGTGCGAGCGCTAGATCGTTGTTCATGGAGTTGCCACCGGGTCGGCAAGGGGGCGTAACTCGCCCTTGTTGTTGATTGGGAGCCTGCTCGTCGGGACAGACGATTGACGAGCGTACAGACTACCTGGAGTTGACACTGGCAGCAGGCTGGCCTGCAAATTGCCTGAAGGCGGACGAGCAGATCGGCGCCTATCGCATCACGAAGGATGCCTGATGAATCCCAGTCTTTGTTTGATCCGTTGCAGTTTTTCCCCGGCCGAGCGGTCCGAGGCTTACAGCGCCCCCCGCGCGCGGCCAAGTCGATGATCGGCGCCGCGGGCGACCTCACCCTTTGGCGATCGAGGCTCATTGCGGCGAACACCTTGCTGGATCCAAACTTCACCCGAAAGCGCTGCAAGTTCGAACGGCGCCAGAGTAGGTCTGCCGAGCCGATGCTCAGGTGGACGATACTCCCGGCCGCGACCACCGGCCATTCGCGGTCACCGAAGGATCTTTCGCGGTGACGCCTGCTCGCACGCCGCAACGCTGGGTCGGACATGCGGATCTTGATGCGTTCTACGCGAGCATCGAGGAGCGTGACCGGCCCGCGTATCGCGGCCGCCCTGTGGTCGTCGGCGCCCTACCCGGCCACCGCGGTGTCGTGGCGGCGGCGAACTACCGCGCCCGGGCATTCGGCATCCATTCAGCCATGCCCATAGCCGAGGCCTACCGCCGGTGTCCAGAGGCGGTCTTCCTGCGTCCCGACATGGCCAAGTACGTGCGGGTATCCCGAGAGATTTTCCGCATTCTGGAAACTCTCACCCCGGTTGTGGAACCGGTCTCGATCGACGAGGCGTATCTCGATCTGACAGGGCTGGAAAAGCTCCTTGGGCCGCCGGAGGCCATCGGGCGACAGATCAGGCAACGCATCAGGGAGGTCACGGGGCTCTGCGCATCGGTGGGCATCGGTCCGAACCGCCTCATCGCGAAGCTCGGATCCGAACACCGAAAACCCGATGGATTGACCGTGGTCTATCCGGACCAGGTCCTAGACTTTCTGGCGCCCATGCCGGTGGCCAGCCTGCGCGGGCTGGGCCGCCAGACCCAACGGATCTTCTCGCGTCTCGGGATCAGGACCGTGGCGCAGCTGCGCGCCGTACCGCTTCGCGATCTCGAGCAGCAGTTGGGGCGAAAGGCGGCAGCGAACTTCCATGCGCAGGCCTTCGGAATCGCCTCGGCCGAGGTGGTCCCCAATCGGCTCCGCAAGAGCATCTCCAAAGAGACCACCTTCGACGAGGACGTCCGGGAGCAAACCACCCTGCACGATGTTTTACGTGGATTGGCGGCCACGGTCGCCGCGACGGCGCGCAGGGAGAATCTGTCCGGTTCCCTGGTATCGCTGAAGATCCGCTTCGCCGGCTTCGAGACTCACACCCGCCAGCGCAAGATCCCGTTCCCAACCCAGGACGAGCGGGTGATCCTGCGGGAGGCCTGGGCGCTGTTTCGTCACGGCAATCTGCCGCCTAAGCCGGTGCGGCTCATCGGTGTGGGCATCCGCGACTGGCAACAGCCCGAGCCGGCCCAGGAAGATCTCTTCGACCAATCGCCGAAACGCGCCAGAGACGGTCGCTTGTTGGAGACCCTCGACCGTGCCGCGGATCGGTTCGGAAAAGGGATATTACAGATCGGATGCGCAGCGAAGACCGACAAGCTCAAACCCCGCTGAGCAACGATCCTATTGCTCAGCCATGTCTTCGTGACTGGACCGGCGCCGCCAATTCTCCCTGCCGCAGCTTCAACGCCGGTGGGCGGATCTTGTCGAGATGCTAATTCCACAGAGCAACAAAGCCGCCAACGGTCGCGACATCGTTGCTTGCCGGCCAGTCTGAAAGAATATTTTTTTCTTGGCCCTTTACTATTTTTTGGGGCGAACTATATCTGTGACATGCACACGACCGTGTGCGTGATCACGACCGTCCCGGTCGGTTCCTTAGGCTTACAGTTGGGCAGGCGAATCCAGGGTTCCCAGAACGGAATTCCAGCCGAGCCTGTTCGGCGGCGGGGAGATTGACTTCCATGAATGCATTGCTTGTGTCGTTGCCGATCGGCATAACGCTGTCGGCCCTGCTGCTGTCAAGCGGCTTGGCTCAGGCCGACGGCTTCCAGGTTCGCGGGGGTACACTCGCCTGCGGCGGCAACCATTTTTCGCGTATAGGGGGAACTGAGTTGCATCGAACCTCGTACATTCTTCGCAATTTTAGTGGTTACGCGACGGCGACAATAGAGAGTGTCCAGGTGTTCGACGCAAATGGAAACATTGTCTTCGATTTTCCCGACGTTGATCTTCCGGAAAGCGTAAAGACCGAACTCGGTCCTCACGAAACGACCCAGATCAATACCGCCGATATCCTAAGCCATGACCTGAACGAGACCGAGCGTCCCATACAGACCCACGTCACCTGGTCGTTTGGGCATAGACAAAAAGATGCAGCGCTTAGTGGGTCAACGGTGCGTACGGTTCGAGCGCTCGATACCGGTGCAGAGCGAAGCCGAGCGAGTTCGGAATGCAAGCTGATTGGGACTTCGCGGTAGCGATCCGGCCCACACGACAACAGAGAGTCCGGCGGTGATCACACGAACCGGTAGTACTTTGGCAATCATCGCTCTTCCGGCTACTGCCTAAGTCGGTTCCTGGTGCTACGAACCGGCAGCCTGTTCTGACTGACTGTCCAGTCGCTGGTGACAGGATCGCTGCTGAGGACCCGGCGTGGGGTGGCAGGAGCGCGCGCGGCAGGGATGCCGCAGTCGAGCTGCATGAACGTGTTCATCGAGTATCCTGCAACCTCACCCCGGATGCGCTGACCGCGTGTCGGCCCGCTCACCCGAGTGAGCCTGCCTGAGTTTCAGGGGTAATCAAGAACCGGTTTAGTCACCCTCGTTTACGCGTTCTGGACGCGCGAGCAGACTGGGTCGCGCGCTGCGTCTCATCCGTGCAAATGAGCCTGCTACCGTACGGACCCGCCGATCGGTTGCATTGGGCAGAACAGCCGGCCTTGCCGTGGATCGAGTACTAGTACGGCGCGTCCATGATCGCGGCTTTCGATGCGCACGCCGAATCGAAGAGACGTCGTTTCCCTTTCCCTCTGCGACGACATAGAATTCGTATGCCTGGGGAGCTTCTTCTCCGCTTTCGTACCCACCGACACTCCTGAAGCGGCATGTTCGCCATCCGCGGTCCTGGCTTACCGCACGCAAGGTCAATTCACCAGCCTCGCCTCCGGCGAAAAATCCAC
>JAHEIA010000600.1 GCA_024639625.1 Chromatiales bacterium | reverse complement strand
CCACGGCCCGCAGACCGCCGGATGCCACGTAGATGATGACTACCGCGGAGAGCAGCCACATGCCCACGTCCACGCCAAGCATCCCGTCGGTGAGCACGTTGAAGAGGAAACCCGAGGCGCGTAGCTGTACACCGAGGTAGGGTACCGAGAACACCAGGGCAACCAGCACCACAAGCAGGCGCACGCTATCGGATTTGAAGTAGTAGGCCATCATTTCGCCCGGCGTGATGAAACCGAAGCGCTTGCCGAGCATCCACTGGCGCTTGAGGAATATGACGCCGGTGAACGGGATGGTGATGGCGTAGAAAGACGCGTAGGCGTACTGGAAGCCGTCGCGGTAGATGAGCCCCGGGTGGCCCATGAAGGTCCAGCCCGAGAAGGAGGTCGCCGTCGCCGCGAGAATGAACACCCACAACGAAATCTGACGGCCGGCCACGAAGTAGTCGCTGGCGGTCCTGGCGGATAGTGCACCTTTAATACCCCAAAAGATGCAATACGACCAGTACAGCGCAACGAACACAAAAAGCCAAACGACTTTTGGGTCCATGGATAATGCTCCCCCTACAGGTTTTTACGAGAATTGTTATCGCCGTGTTCAAGGTGCCGCGAGGGAAAACCTCGAACAACCAAAGCAGAATAGACGCCAGATCCGTGCCAATTAAACAATCGAAATCAAAACAGAGGCTTATGTCCTCGGCCCGAAGCCAATAAGAACCTGTTGTTACCCTCGGTAACGAATATCGTAACGAAAGGTAACGCGGGCCGACAAAATTGCCCAGGCCGCGCGTGCCGGCTGCAGGCTACTTCGTTCGCGGAATTCCGAGCCGGCGCCGGCGCTCCCAGAGCGCTTTGCGGCTGATGCCGAGGCGGCGCGCCAATTCGGTTTCCGTACACTGGTCCTGGTGCTCGAGCACGAAAGCGCGAAAATACTCCTCCAGGGAGACCGCATCCCCCATTGGCGGTGGCTCGGTGGCTCCCCCGGGGCTCGGGTCGATCGCCAGCAGGTCGCGGTGGACCATCCGATCCTCGCCGGCGAGGATGGCGGCGCGTTGCATGGCGTTCTCCAACTCCCGCACATTCCCCGGCCAGGGATAGCTGGTAACCAACTGCAAGGTATCGGCGGGCAGCTCCAGCGGCGGCTTGTTCAGCTGCTTGCACGCCTTGGCGAGGAGAAATCGCGCCAGCTCCACCAGATCCGGGCCACGTTCTCGCAGTGGGGGGAGGTCGATCTCCATCACCCGCAGACGAAAGTAGAGATCGCTGCGAAACTCGCTCTCCTGGACCATCGCCTTGAGATCCCGGTTGGTGGCTGCGATGAGGCGCAGATCCACGTGTCGGGCGCGCTCGGAACCGATCCTCCGCACTTCTCCATCCTGCAAAACCCGCAACAGGTGCGCCTGGGAGGGTTGGGGAAGATCGCCGATCTCGTCCAGGAACAGGGTGCCACCGTCGGCGCTTTCGATGAGACCAGTGCGCGTGCTGTCCGCCCCGGTAAATGCCCCCTTTTCGTGGCCGAACAACTCGCTTTCGATCAGGCTGTCCGGTATCGCAGCGCAGTTGACGGCGACAAACGGATCGTTGCAGCGCGCGCTGCGCTCATGTAGTGCCCGAGCGACCAGTTCCTTCCCGGTGCCCGATTCGCCGAGCACCAGCACTGTAGTGTTGGTGGCGGCGATCTTGTCGATGCGCGCGAAGACCTCCTGCATCCCGGAACACGAGCCGATCATGCCGCTCACCGGGTAGGCCTGGGCAAGATCGGTTTTCAATGCCTGGTTCTGCCGCTCCAAGCGGTGTTGTCTGAGGATGCGCTCCACCGTCAGGACCAGATCATCGTGGTCGAACGGTTTTGCTACGTAGTCCACGGCCCCGAGTTTCATGGATTCGACCGCCGAACGCACGCTGGCGTAGCTGGTCATGATCAGCACCGGGGTGTGGCCGGCCCGGGCGATCACATCGGTGCCCGGGGCCCCGGGCAAGCGGACGTCAGCGATGATGAGGTCGAATGCCTCGAACTCGTAACGGGATTGCGCATCTTCGACGGAGCCGGCATCGGCAACCTGATAACCGCGGCGCTGCAGCAGCTGTGCCAGGGCCTCGCGAATCACCGGTTCGTCTTCGATGATCAGGATCTGGTTCATGGGCCTATTTCCCGTCGAGAGGGAGCCGTATCACCACGCGG
>JAHEIA010000599.1 GCA_024639625.1 Chromatiales bacterium | reverse complement strand
CTCGACGGCCTGTACCGCCGCCGCCAGATCGCCGGTATGCCCAACCATGTCCGGATTGGCGTAATTGCAGATGATGGAGTCGAATCGGCCGCTGGATAGGGCATCCACCAGCATGTCGGTAACCTCCGGGGCACTCATCTCCGGCTGCTGGTCGTAGGTTGCGACCTGTGGCGAAGGCACCAGAATACGCTCCTCCCCCTCGAACGGCTGCTCGACCCCACCGTTGAAAAAAAAGGTAACGTGCGCATACTTTTCGGTCTCCGCGATGCGCAGCTGGCGCAACCCCAGCTTGGCGATATGTTCGCCGAACACGTTTTCCACGCGCTCGGGAGGAAAAGCAATGGGCAACGCGAAGTCCTTCTTATACTCCGTGAGGCTGACGAAGGTGCCGACCCGCGGGTAGACCTCGCGGTGAAAACCGTCGAAGTCCTCTTCGATCAGACTTCGCGTGATCTGCCGCGCGCGATCGGAACGGTAATTCATGAAGATCACGCTGTCGCCATCCCGGATGGTGACCGGCGCTTCCCCGGGGGCCGCGATCGAAGTCGGCTGAACAAACTCATCGCTCTCGCCTCGGTCGTAAGCCGCCACCAGGGCAGCCAAGGGATCACCGGAACGAAACTTGGCTCGGCCCTGAGTGAGCAGCTCGTAGGCAGCCTTTATGCGGGGCCAGCGATGATCCCGGTCCATCGCGTAGTAGCGACCCACGAGGTTCGCTATACGCCCCTTGCCGAGCGCGGCAAAGACCTCGCGCATGCCACGCAGCGAAGCCTCCGCACTCTTCGGCGGGGTATCTCGTCCGTCGAGAAACGCATGCAGGTAGACCTGCGGCGCTCCGCGCTCTACCGCAAGCCGCGCCATAGCATGAATATGTTCTTCGTGACTGTGCACCCCTCCGGGCGACAACAGGCCCAGGATGTGCACCGAGCGCCTCTGCCCGATAGCGAGATCGACCGCGTCGGTAAGGGTTCGGTTGGTGAAAAACGAACCGGTGCGGATCGACCTGCTGACGCGCGTGAATTCCTGGTAGACCACGCGGCCCGCACCGAGATTGAGATGCCCGACTTCCGAGTTCCCCATCTGATCCCCGGGCAGACCAACCGCCGCCCCCGAGGTGCGGATGAGGGCATGGGGATGTTCGCTCCACAGGCGCTCCCAACTGGGTTTGCGCGCCAACTTGATGGCGTTGCCATGCGCATCCTCGCGATGGCCCCAGCCATCCAGAATGAGCAGAACAACGGGTTTGGAAACGACGGCCATAGAGGGGTCCCACAGGAAACACGCTTCGACGACATAGCTTGAATCAAAACATCCTCGAAGCGGCTGAGGAAAACGGGTCCATTAAAGCATTAAATCAGGGTACAGGCTAGAAAGCCGAAGAGCGGCTGCGCTCTTCGACGCTCCCGGCGGGGAACAGGATCGAGAAAGGATATAGCTGCGGAGCCGAGAAATGCCGACCAATCTCGCCGCGCGGCGCAAAAAAACTTAACCAATTCGCCAAAAAAGATTATTATTCTATTACTTAAACGTAAAATTGGTTTTCGCGCATGGAAACGAAATTCAGCAATCCCTCGAGGCCCGTTTTGCATGACGACGCCGATTTTGACGGAGACATGGATTCCCTGTTCAGCGGAGACGACGACATCGAGCGGGCGTCGCGCTCTCTCAAGGCGATGTCGCACCCGCTACGCTTGAAGATCCTTTGCACGCTCGGCGACAAGGAAGTGAGTGTGCAGGATATCGTAGAGCAAGTAGGGACCTCGCAGAGCAATATCTCGCAACACCTCGCAATCCTGCGCGACAAAGGCATCCTGATCTCCCGCAAAGACGCCAACCGGGTATTCTATCGCGTGGGGGATTCACGTACCTTGCGCCTGATCGGAATGATGCGGGAAGTTTTCTGTACTCACACTCCCTAGGGTAAAACTGCACCTCGCGCCCGGGTCGGCTCACCGCCCTTGCGGGCGGCGCGGTTTCGGTTACCATGTGCGCACAGAAAGCCGATTCGCTCGGCGTAGGTCTTATCTTGGCTCACAGATCTCGAGGTCGAGCCTAGTTGCCCGGTAAAGCGCTATACAGGATTTTGCAATGGAGCAGATCGTCGAATTCGCCACCAACCACTGGCAACTGCTACTCGCTTTTGCGGTGGTCGCCGGGTTGCTGATCCACAACCTGCTCAG
>JAHEIA010000598.1 GCA_024639625.1 Chromatiales bacterium | reverse complement strand
TGCCAAAGAATCTTGGGGCGATTTCTCCAGCGGAAGGGATGGTCCACCTGGACGATGATGAGGCAGTTCAGAAGTATTTCGGGGTTGGGCTGAAAGCTCTTTTGGTGATCCGCTCGGCACTGGAAAAATATGCTGTGGAGCCGAAGCAGATCCTGGATCTGCCTTGTGGTTCCGGGAGGATCCTTCGTTTCATACGGGCGTGTTTCCCAAATGCGGATATCTACGCCTGTGATATCAACAAGGAAGCGGTTGAGTTCTGTGCGGAGAAGTTCCAGGTGCACCCTGTACATTCAACCGGGAGTTTCGATGACCTATTTCCCAAGGAACAGTCGTTCGATTTGATATGGGTAGGATCTTTGATTACGCATCTTCCCCCGGACAAAACCGAGAGCTTTCTCGAGTTCGTTTCGCAGCGGCTTTCACGGGACGGCATTGCCATCGTGACAAGCCACGGAGAGCGGGTGTACAAAGCGATGATGGAAAATAGGCGATACGGCCTACGAGATGTTGCTACCGTCAGAAACCAGTATAAATCGACAGGGTACGGTTACAGTGATTACCCTGATCATGTCGGCTATGGTATATCCGTCGTCTCCCGCGACTGGATTGCGGGCTCCGCGGGTAATCTGGGTTTGGATACCAAGGAATTTATCGAAGGCGGTTGGGCGGGACAGGACGTATACGTGTTTCGCAGAGCCGGAAAGGCGTAACAGTCCGCACCGTTTCCTACCTCTTGAGCTCCCCTCTTCGGTGGCTCCAGGGCACTAGTTGCCGAGCGGACTTGCCGTTGCGGTCTCTTCCCGTGGCCGGCATCGGTTCATGCGCATGGTCGGCCTGGGAGTCCCGCGACTGTTGTTGATCTGTGTGGTCAGGGTTGTAACCGCACCGCGGATCCTGGTGTTCCGACGAAACAGCGTCGGTAAGTTCCGGACTGTTGGTTTGCCCGCGAGAAGACGATTGTCGGTTCCCGCGCCAGGGCTTCTGATCTAGACGCGGAGGGGATAGAGCATCGAAGTGTGGGGGAAACCGGATTCGCCTCGATTATGATCGCGATTGGCGAAGAGGTTGCTTAGGGGCAGCACAAGGAGCTTGCAAAGGCATGCGAGCAACCCGAGTAACGGACAGATGGGTGGGTAGAGGTGAGAAAATCGACGATCGATCTCTCGTTTCGGCAGCGCGTCGCGATCATCCTGGGGCTGTTGGCTATTGGCCTGCTTGGCCTCTCGTTCGTGGATCCCATCCCGCAGGACCCCGGTTACCATCGATTCGCCGATACGCGCTGGTTGTTCGGCATTCCGAATTTCGGAGACGTGATGTCGAACGCCGGGTTTGCCCTGGTGGGCGCCCTCGGGACTGCGGTCGTTCTAGGCGTAAATCGAGGCAGGATCTTTGTCGAGCCGTCCGACGCTAGACCCTACGTATTCTTCTTCGTTGGCGTTGCCTTGATCAGTCTGGGATCCGCCTATTATCACTGGGCGCCATCGAATGAACGGCTGTTTTGGGACAGGTTGCCCATCTCGGTCGCGTTAATGGCTCTCTCGTCGGCCATTATTGCCGATCGGATCGATGCCCGGGCGGGGAACGCCTGGGTCCTGGTGATTCTGATCGCTGCGGGCCTGTCAAGCCTGCTGTATTGGGATCACACGGAGGAATTGGGACGGGGGGACCTCCGGTTCTACGCTTTTGTGCAGTTTTTTCCGGTCGTTCTGCTGCCCGTGCTCCTTTGGCTGTTTCCTGACTACCGGTACCTCGCCGGGCGTTGTGTCGCATGGGTGATCGCCTGGTACGGGTTGTCGAAGCTGCTCGAGCACTACGATGCACAGGTCTTCGAGATCCTCGGCTACTCGATCAGCGGCCATACCTTGAAGCACCTGACCGCGGCCGCCAGCGCTTTTGTCGTCCTGAGGATGCTTTTGGCGCGGCTGTCATCGCACCCTGGATCGCCTGGTATCCGGCCGCGACAGGAAGGCCAAACCAGATAAGAGTTCTTTCGCGAGACGGATGTTACCCTGGTGGCTCTGTCGGACACTTTTATTCGCTAGCCACCGACTGGAAAGAGATCAAGAAAGGTGATTGCACGGGCGTCGAGCAGCGGCGCCTAGGAGCGCACGATGGGTGCCAACACGTGGAGACGGTGCCCGGAGAAAGAGTCCCTGCGGATCGGCAGCGCTAGACCGGCGGCGTCTCCG
>JAHEIA010000597.1 GCA_024639625.1 Chromatiales bacterium | reverse complement strand
CACGGACCCCAGGTGATCGCCGGTAGCCGCGCCCGAGGCGTCGTCCCCGCTCTTGCCCCCATGTCGGATCAACGCCACGTTGATGAGCTTTTCGTCGCCAAGCTCCTGTTCGGTCTGGCGTAGGGTCTTCTCGAGATGACGCAGGAAATCATCGACGGTGCTGCTTGCGGTGCCGGCCACGAAGGTCGCGTTGGCGTGGATCACTTGTGCCTCTGGCGCCGGGAAGAAGACGAAACTGAGCCTGCCGCCAGCGAGCAGGCCTAGCGCTAGCATGAGCAGGGCGACCGCCAGGCTGATTGTCGCGGCACGGTACTCGATTGCTAGGGTAATTAGGGGTCTGAATAGGTGCTCGCGGAAGTGCTCGAATCCACGGTCGAGGCGTGCCCGAATCGATTGCGCCCGGACCTTGTGCGTATGCAGGAATGAATGGCGCAGGTGTCCGGGAAGGACCAGAAAGCTCTCGATGAGAGACGCGACAATCACACTGACGATCACCAGGGGGATCGCGAACAGGATATTGCCTATGATTCCCCCCACCAGCATCAAGGGGAGAAAAGCGGCGATCGTGGTGAGCGAGGAGGCGATTACGGGGGCCAGCATACGTCGGGCACCGCCCTCTGCCGCCAGCAGTGGGTCCTCGCCCATCTTGTGATGGGCGAGCGCGTCTTCCCCTACCACAATGGCATCGTCGACGATGATGCCCAGGGCCATGATCAGCGCGAAGAGGCTGATCATGTTGATACTACCCCCGGTCAGGTAGACGATGAACAGGGTCGCCATGAAGGAAACTGGGATGCCAACCGCCACCCACCAGGAAACGCGGCCGGTAAGGAAGATGTAGAGAATGAGGATTACCAGTACCAGCCCGCCGGCACCGTTCTTCACCAGCAGCATGATACGCTCCTTGATCAACTCCCAGGAGGCGTCGAAGACCTCGATCTGAATCCCCGGCGGCAGTGTTGGGCGGATCTCGCTCAGCCACTGCTCGAGGATGCGCGCCGACTCGAGGGAGTCCCCGCTCTCGGCCCGTCGCAAGGTGAGCTCCACCGCCGGCTGGTCGTCGACGGAAAGCGTCAGCTGGCCGTCGCGCGCCTGACGCCGGATTTCGGCGACCGAGCCGAGGTCGATTCGGCTGCTGCCTTCGGTTACCGCTGTAAGGCGCGCGAAATCCCACGCGTCGCGTCGCTGGTCTAGACTGCGTAGTTCTCGAGAACCATCATGCTCGCCGACTACACCTGCGGGTTGATCCTTGCTCAGGGCGGCGATTCGGTCACCTACCTGATCGAGGCTGAGGCGGAGCTGGTCGAGGGTGGCGCTGTCGATCTCGATCGCGATCTCCTGCTCGGGGAGCCCCGAGACGTCGATCTTGTCGATCCCGCGCGCCAGCAACTCGTTCTCGAAACCGTGCACCAGATCGCGCAGCTCGTCCGCGTCCTGCGCTCCGGTAACCAGCAGGCGAGCAACGTTCTCGTAGCGCACGACCTGCGCGATCTGGGGTTTTTCCGCGTCTTTCGGCAGATTGCGGAATTCGTCGACCAGGCGACGGGTCTCGTCGAGCGCCAGCAGTGGATTGCTGCCTTCGTTGAACTCCAGAGTGATTGACGAAATGCCGAGCGCGGAAGTGGAGGTCATCTTCTTCAGGTTGTCGACATTTTTCAGCCGCTGTTCCAGCGGGTTGGTTATACCGTCCTCGATGTCCTCCGAGCTGGCGCCGGTCCACACCACGCGCACGGTGATGAAGTCGAGCTGGAAGTTCGGAAAGAATTGGACGTTCAGCCGGTCGAGAGCGAATGCTCCGCACAGCAGCATGATCAGCATCAGAAGATTGGCAGCGACCGGGTGGTGGGCGAAGATACCCAGCAGATCCGTTTTGTGCCCGTTCATTGAACGGCCTCGGCACGCAGGCCGGTGATTGCATTGGGCAGGTGAGTGGTGACCACAAGGTCTCCTGCCCGAAGTTCGTCACTGGCGACGACCAGAAGCTCGTCTCCTGGCTCTTCCTCCATGCTGCCCAAGGATTCTACCTCGATACTCCGCATGCGCCCGTCCTCCAGCACGTAGATACGGCCGTTGCCGTAGAGCGCTTGATAGGGTACGGCGATGCTGTTGCGCTGCGATGGACGCTGGAGCCGGAATCGGAGCACCTCGCCAAGGCGCAGGAATTCGGTTCCCTGATCGATCTGGAACAGG
>JAHEIA010000596.1 GCA_024639625.1 Chromatiales bacterium | reverse complement strand
CGAAAACAACGGAGACTGCTGCGGTGTACCCAGCAGTTGCTGCGGTACGTCGCCGGACCTCGCCGGGTTCTCGCTCAAGCTTGGTTACACCGAACAAGAGCTGGCGAGTGTTCCCGCCGGGGCGGACATGGGCCTCGGTTGTGGCAATCCGCAAGCGATCGCGGACCTGCGGGAAGGCGAGACCGTGCTCGATCTCGGTAGCGGCGGCGGTTTCGATTGTTTTCTTGCCGCCCGCGCGGTTGGGCCTCGAGGCCGGGTCATCGGCGTGGATATGACACCGGACATGCTGAGCAAGGCGCGAGCCAATGCCGCGCAAGCTGGAATGGGCACCGTGGAGTTCCGGCTCGGAGAGATCGAGTACCTTCCACTGGCCGACGCCTGCGTGGATGTGATCATCTCGAACTGCGTGATCAATCTTTCCCCGGACAAGCGCCAGGTATTCCGCGAGGCCTTTCGCGTCCTGAGAGCAGGCGGGCGCATTGCGATCGCCGATGTGGTGGCGAGCTGTGAGCTTCCCGAGGAGATCCGCGGCGACCCGGCGCTGCATTCGGCTTGCGTCTCTGGGGCAAGCTCGGTCGAGGCGCTGCGCAACTGGCTGTGGGGCGCCGGGTTTCGTGAGATCCACATCGAACCGAAGGACGAAAGTAGAGAGTTTATTCGGCATTGGGCACCCGGGCACGGGGTCGAGGACCTGGTCGTTTCGGCGTCGATCCGGGCGTCGAAGCCTGGTACTCCTTAGGGCTGTCTCCCGGCGCGAGAATTTCCCCTATGTCCAATCGCAGCCTCGGCTTGAATGAGCGCGTCTATCGGTACCTGCTCGAGCACTCGTTGCGCGAGACCCCGGAGTTGCGGGACCTGCGCAAGAAAACCCAGACCCACGAAATGGCGAGGATGCAAATCGCGCCGGAACAAGGGCAGTTCATGGCCTTCCTGGTGCGCCTGATGGGGGCTCGGCGAGCGATCGAGATCGGCACGTTCACCGGCTACAGCGCGTTGTGGATGGCTTTGGCGCTGCCGCAGCAGGGCGAGTTGATCTGCTGTGACTTGAGCACGGAGTGGACGGCGGTCGGCATCCCCTACTGGGAGCAGGCGGGGGTCCGCGGAAGGATCGATCTGCGCATCGGTCCTGCCTTGGAAACCCTCGACCAGCTGCTGCAACAAGGGGCCGCGGGAGCTTTTGACTTGGCCTTCGTCGACGCGGACAAGGAACAGTATGCGGATTACTATGAACGTTGTCTGCGCCTGGTCCGCGGCGGTGGCCTGATCCTGTTTGACAATACCCTGTGGGCTGGGTCCGTTGCGGATGCGGGTGTGCAAGACGAAGCAACTCGCGCGATCCGGGAGCTGAACGAAAGATTGCATGGCGATGAGCGGGTGGACCTGAGTCTGGCTCCGATCGGCGACGGCTTGTCTTTGGTGAGAAAGCGCGAACTCTTATAGCCTTGGCCGACCTCGTCGCCGGCCGCGACGGCTTGCCCTGGAGAGGGCGAATTAGGGCAGGGAGGCGGTTCGCGTCCCTGCACACGCCTGCTTTGCGTGTTTCCCGCTAGGCGGGTTCGACGTTTTCCGCACAAGGGCCCTTGCGGCCCTCGCCGACGCTGAATTGCACTCGCTGGCCTTCCTGCAGGCTGCGGTGCCCGTCACCGGCTATGCCGCTAAAATGCACGAACAGATCCGAACCGTCATCCCGGGCAATAAACCCGTATCCCTTTTGATCATTGAACCATTTGACGGTCCCGGTTTGCTTTTCAGACATATCCTCGGTTCCTCTAGAGAGTACTCAAGACGAGCATTAAGCTGCCGCAAGTAGCCCCGCCGTCCGTGCCTCATGCCGAGCACCGATAGCCGATCCGGCAAGGGCATATCCATGAAGAATGTAGAAGAAAACGGACAATATTGCATCTGTCCCCATGCGTAGTTCTCCGGGCGGCTGCTTGCATCTTCCGTAACACTTTGAATTTCTAACGTTTCTGAGTCATAGGTCAAGTTCTTTCGTCGCTTTGGCGTCGCCAACGCTGCACCCTGTGCGGAGGCCGGCAATGGGTGCCGAAGGGGTCTATGGGTACCGCCGGGGCACCGATTGGTAAGGATTTTCTTGGAGAGAACGAGATTTAGTCTCTATACTCCGTGCAGTGCGGAATCGCGTAACGGTCCGAGAACACGCTGGTTCGGCACGGTGTGAGGTTTTCGCAGCGCAGGCGAG
>JAHEIA010000595.1 GCA_024639625.1 Chromatiales bacterium | reverse complement strand
GCGGGTGAATCCTCGTGCGGGAGGGTTTAGCCCGCACAAACCGTGTATGCTCCTCGCGGTACTGGAGCTCGCTGCTGCGGGGGCTTTGGTCGAGAATAGAATCGTGTTCTATCCGCCGTTGCTGGAGCGTTATCGGAAGCTATTCGAAGTCGTTCGAACCAGTAGCGATCACCCAAACCCGTACTTCCCTTTCTTCCATCTTCGCGGAGACGGGTTCTGGCATTTACAGTCGTTGCCGGGTCGAGAAGCGGTGGCGGCGGCGATGACGACCGCGAGGTCCCATGCGGACGTCGAGAAGAATTTCGCTTATGCCTATCTGGATGACGATCTTCATCGCCTGATGCTCAATCCAATGCCCAGAGAGGAGCTAAGAAGTGCGCTGGTCTCGCGCTGGTTTCCTCAATACAGGGAGACTCTAATGCCGATACTGGCCGAAGAGAGCAGAGCAGCAGAGTACGAACGGCAACTTCGAGGGTTGATGGTTGGACAAAAGGATGTTCGTGACGAGCCGGAAACCTGCGACAAGCCTGCTCGAAGCAATGCCTTTCGCCGCACCGTGATAGAGGCCTACGATTATCGCTGTGCGGCTTCAGGATGGCGCATCCTGCTACCAGACGGACAAGTTATGGTGGAGGCAGCACATCTGATTCCTTTTTCTGTTTCCGGCGACGACGATCCGCGTAACGGTATTGCGCTCGCGCCCTCCTACCATTGGGCCTTGGACCACAATCTGATTGCGCCTGGACCGGATCTTCGCTGGCATGTTTCGGGAAAGCTAGATCCGAGACTTCGTGATAACCAGGCATTGCTAGATCTAGAGGGAAAATCGTTGCTCTTCCCAGCGAGCGGGAAGTTTCGGCCGCGCGAAGATGCGCTCGAATATCGTATCCGGCAGCTTTCGAAATCCGAATAGTTGCGGATAAGCGCGCGCAGCGGCGGATTTCATCGTCGAGGACGAGAGCATGCTCGAGGTGGCGCAGTGGGTCGTCGCCAACACGGCTTTCGACCGGCTTTACTTCTATGGCGATGACCAGCCGATCCACGTGAGTTTCGGTCCCAACCACGACCAACAGATCGTCCGCATGCTGCCGTCCAAATCTGGAAGGTTGGTCCCGCGGGTAGTGTCTGCGGAAGAATTCTTGAAGCAAAAATGACAGGATGAACCGGTCCAAGTTCGTGGTCCAGGAGCATTGGGCCCGAACCCATCACTACGACTTCCGACTCGAGCGGGACGGCGTGTTCAAGAGCTGGGTATTGCGAAAAACCTTTCCCCAAGTGCCCGGTGTCCGCCGGCTCGCAATCCAGGTCGAAGATCATGCGCTGAGTTTCGGCGACTTCGAGGGGCAGATCCCTACGGGCGAGTATGGGGCCGGAAAGGTCGTTATCTGGGACAGAGGCGACTATGTGGCTAGTCGTTGGGGCGCAGCCCGAATCACCTTTCGGCTGCATGGAAACAAACTGAACGGCGAGTATTCGCTGATCCTCTTCCGCCGTGCCGGCGCAGGTCGGTGGCTGTTGGTGAAGCACCGGGAGTAGAGGTGGGGCGTTTTCGGGAACTCCTTGGGGGGAGCGCATTCAGTGCCGCGGGGAAGGACTCCGTCCTGGCCGTCGCGGGTCATAAAGCTTGCAAAAGCGGACTAATTATCCATAATTACAAGGATGATTCCGCGAAACCTCCGAATTCAGTTGGAAGACCGCCTGCGGCAATTTCCCGCCGTTGCCTTGTTGGGTCCGCGCCAGGTCGGCAAGACAACGCTTGCCCATGAAACCGCACGTGCCGCCGACAGCCTCTACCTCGATCTGGAAGACCCTGCCGACTTGGAGAAGTTGGCGGATGCACGGGGCTATCTTGGCGCGCAACGCGGCCGGCTTATCGTGCTGGACGAAGTGCAACGCGCACCGGGCCTGTTCCAGATCCTGCGCGGACTGATCGACGAGCGCATCCGCCAAGGTGAGCCGGCCGGGCATTTCCTGCTACTTGGGTCGGCCTCGATCGATCTGCTGCGGCAATCCAGCGAGAGCCTGGCAGGACGGATTGCTTACCTAGAGCTGTCGCCGCTGGATATCCGCGAGGTCGGTCGGGAACGTCAGACGCGCCTCTGGATCAGGGGCGGTTTTCCGCGCAGCTTTTTGGCGGCAAGCGATACGGACAGCGCCGTCTGGCGAGAGAATTTTATCCGCACCTATCTCGAGCGGGATATCCC
>JAHEIA010000594.1 GCA_024639625.1 Chromatiales bacterium | reverse complement strand
GTGGGTATCCACTCGGCAAGCAGCGTTTGGGTCAAGCGCATCGGCGCCAGTCTCCCCGCGCTGGAGACCACGACCGGGGCTCTGTTGATTGCTATGCCGCTGTTTCTCCTTAGCTGGGGGCTGTTCGACGGGAACCTGCCGCAGAGGCTGGGGCCGCGCTCCGCGTGGTCTATTGTCTACCTGGCCGTGTTTGGCTCGGCGCTTGGATTCGTGCTCTATTACTACGTGCTGCGCCGGGTCCAGGCCAGCCGAGTAGCTCTGATCACCCTGATCACGCCGGTGTTGGCCTTATTCCTGGGCCAGTACGCCAACGGCGAGGATGTCGGCGTCCGCACCTGGATCGGTACCGCGGTGATCCTGAGCGGTCTGGTCTGTTTCCAGTGGGGCGGGCGGTGGATGCGAATACCGGAGCGGGGGTGAGTCTCGCCCGCAGTGAGGCTTGGCGGTTGCAGACAGATTCAGGGCAACATTTCCCACCCTGCGGCAGAGGGGTGTACGAGCCTGCAGGGGATGTTGCATGATGGTCGTGGATCGCCAAGGAGCGCTGGAGTGGGCAAGACAACGGAGATTCAGATGTTTGGTAAGCCGTCATTGATCACACGCATCGCGATCGGCAAGGGAATCGGCCTTCTCGTCGGCCTCGCCGGCTTCCTCTTTTTGCCCTTTTTCGTACCCGAGGCAAGCTGGTTGCTGCGTTGGGGGATTCTGCTCTGGTACACGACGCTGGGTGCGATCATCGGGGTGTTCGGTGTTTTCACCTGGCATCCGATACTGAAGTTGCCGCTCCCCTGGTGGGTGCGCGCCCCGCTGATCGGTGCCTGGATGAATTTCGTGCTGACCTTCTTTGCCTACGATGCTATGCAGGAGGTGATGTCGTCCATGTTTGGCGCGGACGGGCTCCTGCAGTCTCCGTTCTGGTTCACCGCCGAAGGCGCCCTGGTGGGGCTGGTGATCGGTTACTTCGCGACCCGGTTCGGCGGCGAAGGCAAAGAAACGGTCGGCAGATACTAACCCGAACCCTAACAAGGCCTCACTCAGCGAGTCGCTGGGCGGTCAGCCCGCTAGGCGCGCCGGCGCCGCCATAGCCAACCCTATGGCAAGCCGGCGCGAGGCCGCGGTCCAGGCGGTTTCGTCGTGCGGGAGGGGCTGGTACGCGGGGACCCCGCGCTCGCGGGTCCCCGGTGATTGCGCGCCCGCAGCGAGATGCGATGCCTCGCTGGCTGATAGAATCCGAGAAGCAAATCGGGCGCCGAGGACGAGGAAATGGCCTTAGATGAAAATGCCCGGTCAATGCCTATGCGCGGCAATATATCCGCTCTTGCGATTCAGATAGCGGGGGGCATCCTCTGCTTTTTGCTGTTTACCTATGCGGCCTCTTTCGCCGCCATGCTGCTCGGCCGGAGTGTGTCGTCCTATGCCGTAGCCGCCGGGCTCCTATCGATCCCACTGTGGGCCTACATGAGCAGGGACCCGCAAAGCAATATGGGCTGGGGGCTCGGGGTTGGGTCGGTGGTCCTATCCTGCGTGATCCTCGCTGCGAGCTATGCAGTAGCGCTGGGTTTTTACGACCAATCCTGGGATGGGACGGCCTATCATCAGGAGGCGATCATCGCGCTCGCGGAAGGTTGGAATATCTTTTATCAACCGCCCGATCCCGCCTCCCAGTACGCCCTGAACCTCGAGGCGTACCCCAAGGCGATCTGGATCATCGCGGCCTCTATTTTCAAGCTGACCGGACGCATGGAAGGCGCAAAACTTATCGGGTTGGCACTGATGGCCTGTTCTTTTTTCCTATTGCTCGGCGCGCTCCTCAGAGTCCGGGTCTTTCCGCCCTGGGGGGCCGTGCTGATCTCGCTGGCGGCGGCCTTGAATCCGGTTGCCATTTACCAGTCATTGAGCTTCTACGTAGACGGTATCCTCGGGTCGGTCCTGCTATGTTTCATCGGCCTCGGCCTCCTGGTGTTGTACGAGCCGAAGCGCCGACACTTCGTTCTTCTGGGCGCCGTGATCGCATTCGCGATCAACATCAAGCAGACTGGAATCGCCTACGTGAGCGTTCTGGCCCTGGCCCTGTTGGTGCTCTACTGGGGTTACGGCAGGGCTAGGGTGTTCAGGCCCGCCACCACCGCGATGCTGATCGGTGGCGGGCTTGGCGCCGTGCTGCTCGGATACAATCCCTACATCACCAACACGCTCGCGCACCACA
>JAHEIA010000165.1 GCA_024639625.1 Chromatiales bacterium | reverse complement strand
CCCTCGGGGCGCAGGTGATCACTACTGCCGGCTCCGGCGCAATCGAGTTCCGATTCGCCGCCGGCGGACCGTTGCCCGGTCCGCGACGCACGCGTATTCTGTCGCGCCATTACTGGACCCATCTGCCCTGATCGAAAGCGCTGCTTCGATTGGCTGCCGTTCCCCACATCAAGTAAGATTATCGCTTCATTCGACGAGCTCAAGCTGCCGAGCAGCAAGGAAAACGGAACCCGTGTACGAGTTAGTGAAGGCCGGTGGATGGTTGATGGCCCCCATCATCGCCTGTTCGGTGATTGCCATGGCGATCATCCTCGAACGGTTGTGGGTGTTGCGGCGCAATCGCGTGATCCCGCACCATCTGGTGGCGCAGGTTTGGCAAATGCACCGCAAAGGCAAGCTGTCGAGCGGGCACATTCAGACTCTGAAGCACGGCTCCCCCCTCGGGCGCATTCTCGCCGCGGGGCTGGCGAACCGCATGCATTCCCGGGAGGTGATGAAAGAAGCGATCGAGGAGGTCGGCCATCAGGTGGTTCTGGAACTCGAGCGCTACATCAACACCCTGGGCACCATCGCCTCGATCACCCCATTGCTCGGGTTGCTCGGCACGGTGATCGGCATGATTAAGGTGTTTTCCGCCATCATGGTCGCTGGAGTGGGCAACCCAGGGGTGCTCGCCGGAGGCATTTCCGAGGCCCTGATCACAACCGCGGCCGGGCTCTCCGTAGCGATCCCCAGCCTGATGTTTTACCGCTATTTTACCGGCCGGGTCAGTTACCTGGTGGTGGGTATGGAGGAGCAGGCCCTGAAGATGGTGGAAGTGATGCAGGGCGAGCGAGAGAGCGACCCGGGGGAGTGAGATGGACCTGCGTTCGCGGAAAAGACTCTATCCCGACCTCAATCTGACCCCGCTGATCGATGTCGTATTCTTGCTCTTGATCTTCTTCATGGTATCGACCACCTTCGAGCGGGAATCCCAGATCAGCGTGGAGTTGCCCCAGGCCACTGACGAGGAGCGCCACGAGGAGCCTCCCGAGCTGCTCGAGATCACGGTGGATCGGGAAGGCCGTTTCTACGTCAATCAGCAGGAGGTGGTGAATACCCAGATCGCCACCCTCAAGAGTGCGATCGAGAAGGCGGCCGGGGAAGACCGTGAGCTTCCACTGATCATCAGCGCCGATGCCGCGACACCGCATCAAGCGGTGATCACGGTGATGGACGCAGCCAGCCAATTGGGCTTTCTGCGTATGACATTCGCCGCGCGAGAGCCGGACCCCGCCCAGTGAAGAAAACGCCGACGCACGCGCAGCGTGGGCGGGTGATCTATCGGCGCCTGGTCGGCTACGCACTCCCGTACTGGCGGGCGTTCGTGTTCTCCATCCTCGGCATGATCGGCTATGCCGCCACCGAACCTGCGTTAGCAGCCTTCATGAAGCCGCTGCTCGACGGCAGCTTCGTGCAGCGGGACCCAGCGGTGATTCGCGCCCTGCCTTTTTACATGCTCGCCATCTTTCTTGCCCGCGGTGTTACCGGCTTCGTCAACACCTATTTCATGAAGTGGGTGGGACGCAAGGTGGTCGCCGATATCCGCAGCAAGATGTTCGACCACCTGCTGCGTTTGCCCACGACCTACTACGATCATCACTCCTCCGGCATCTTGATCGCGAAGCTGACCTACAACGTGGAACAAGTGGCGGCCGCCGCCACCCAGGCGATCACCTACCTGGTACGCGACGGGCTGACGGTCTTGTTCCTGCTCGGCTACCTGCTTTACCTCAACGCGAAGCTGGCGATGATCCTGCTCATCGTAGGCCCCTTGCTCGCACTATCGGTCCGCTACGTCTCGAAGCGCTTTCGGCGGGTGAGCAAGCGCATCCAGGATGCGATGGGGCAGATTACCCACGTCGCCCAAGAGACCATCTCCTCGCATCGCATCGTCAAGGCGTTCGGTGGCATCGAATATGAGCAGGGATACTTCGCCAACGTCAACGAGCGAACGCGACTCTTGCAGATGAAGATGATCGTTACCGACGCGGTCAGCGTCCCCTTCATCCAGCTCATCTCCGCGGGCGGAATTGCGGTCATCATCTATCTGTCGACCCTGGAAGCGCTGAAAGAGTCCATCAGCCCGGGTAGTTTCATGGCATTTGTGGTCGCGATGGGGTTGATGTTGTCGCCAATCAAGCGCCTGACCTCGATCAACTCCTACCTGCAGAAGGGGATTACCGGGGCGCAGAGCATCTTCGAACTCCTCGACACCGAGCCGGAACCCGACACTGGCACGCTCGAGTTGGAGCGTGCTCAGGGCCGCATCGAGTTTCGCGGGGTAGGGCATTGCTATCTGCAGGACAAGGGGCCGGTCTTGCAAGATATCAATCTGCTGGTGGAACCGGGCAAGACGGTTGCCTTCGTCGGTCGTTCCGGGAGCGGCAAAACGACGCTGGTGAATCTGTTGGTGCGCTTCTACGACGCCACCGAGGGCGAGATCCTGCTCGACGGGGTGAACATCAAAGAGCTTCGCCTGAGCAGCCTGCGGCGCCAGGTTGCCGTGGTGAACCAAGAGGTGACCCTATTCAACGACACCATCGGCAACAACATCGCCTACGGTGAACTGCGCGGGGCTGCGCCCGAGCGATTGCAGCGAGCGGCCGAGGCCGCTCACGCCATGGAATTCATCAGCAAGCTTCCCGACGGGATGGATACATTGATCGGCGACCGTGGGGTGCTGCTTTCGGGTGGCCAGCGCCAGCGCCTGGCGATCGCGCGAGCGATGCTCAAGGATGCGCCGGTGCTGGTGCTCGACGAGGCCACATCGTCGCTGGACAGCGAATCGGAGCGCCACATTCAGGCCGCCCTGGAGGCGCTGATCGAGTATAGGACCACGCTGGTGATCGCGCATCGGCTGTCCACGGTCGAAAAGGCCGATCAGATCGTCGTCATGGAAAACGGCCGCATCGTGGAGCGGGGCCGGCACGCCGAGCTGATCGCCCAGGATGGGCGATACGCCGAGCTTTATCGAATGCAGTTCCGCGACGAAGCCGACGAAGCCGCGCGGTGAGCCGTCTGCAGGCGGTTTGGTACCAACCTGGCGGAGCGGCTGTGTTTCTCGCCCCCCTTGCCTGGGTGTTCTGTGTGGCCGCATGGTTGCGCCGGCAGGCCTATCGCCGGGGTTGGCTCGAGGTGCGCCGCCTGCCGGTCCCGGTGATCGTCGTCGGCAATCTAACCGTCGGTGGAACGGGCAAGACCCCGCTGATTGTCTGGCTGGCAATCCATCTCCGCTCCCTGGGCTATCGGCCGGGCATCGTGGCGCGCGGCTACCGCGGCAAGTCCCGGCACTGGCCGCGGGCGGTCGTGCCCGACAGCGACCCGGCAATGGTGGGCGATGAGCCGGTGCTGGCTGCACGCCGGGCCGGTTGTCCGGTATGGGTGGCTCCAGACCGCTTCGCCGCCGGCCGGATGCTTCTCGAAACCTCCGGTTGCGATATCATTCTCTCCGATGACGGGTTGCAGCACTACGCGCTCGGCCGGGATATCGAGATCGTCGTGATCGATGGGGAACGGCGCTTCGGCAACGGTTACTGCCTGCCGGCGGGCCCGCTTCGGGAGCGCCCCGCTGCGCGCTTGCGCAGCGTAGACCTGATCGTGGTGAACGGGGCGGCGCTGGCCGGAGAGTACACCATGCGCCTCAGCGGGCAGCGGCTGGTGAACCTGGCGGACCCGAGCCGGCAGCAGGATCTGGCGATGCTGCGTGACCGTCCGGTGGAGGCGGTGGCCGGAATCGGCAATCCGCAGCGCTTTTTCCGCCGGCTGCGTGAGGTGGGGGCCCTGGTGCGCGAGCATCCGTTCGCCGATCATCACCTGTTCACACGCCAGGATCTACCCGAGCAAGGAGTCGTGGTCATGACGGAGAAAGATGCGGTCAAGTGCGCAGCCTTCGCCCGGCCCGAATACTGGTATCTTCCGGTGCAGGCGGAGCTCGACGCGGGCTTTGCGCAACGCCTGGAGCAGCTACTGAAAGGTCTCAACTATGGATAAAAAACTGCTGGAAATTCTTGTCTGCCCGGTCTGCAAAGGGTCCCTGTACTACGCGAAAGAGGCCCAGGAGCTGATCTGCCGGGGCGATCGTCTTGCCTTCCCGGTGCGCGAGGGGATCCCCGTCATGCTCGAGGACGAGGCCAGAACGCTCGATCCCGAGGAAGAAGTGCCGGCGCCATGAGCACCCCGTTCAAGGTGGTGATACCGGCCCGCTATGCCTCGGTTCGCCTCCCCGGCAAGGCATTGCGCGAAATCGCGGGCAAGCCGATGGTATTGCACGTGCACGATCGCGCCTGCGAGAGCCAGGCGGCTGAGGTCGTGGTGGCCACCGACGACCAGCGCATCGCGGATGTGGTGACCCGCGCCGGGGCCAAGGTCTGCCTGACCCGCAGCGAGCACCGCAGCGGTACCGAGCGCATCGCGGAGGTTTCGCAGGTCTCCGCCTGGCCCGAAGACACGATCATCGTCAATCTGCAGGGTGACGAACCCTGCATGCCGGCAGCGCTTATCGACCAGGTGGCGCTCGATATGGCGTCCCATGAAGCGGCGCAGGTGACCACCCTGGCCACGGCGGTCGAGGATCGCAAGGTGCTGTTCGATCCGCATGCGGTCAAGGTGGTGATGGATCGGGATGGCTATGCGATGTACTTCAGTCGCGCCCCGATACCCTGGCACCGGGACGAATTTCTTGCCGAGAGCGGTCCCTTGCCGAGTTCGGTGGGTTTCTGGCGGCATATTGGGCTCTACGCGTTCCGCGCCGGGTTCCTGCGCTCCTACGTAGGCTGGCAGGCTTCGGCCCTCGAGCTTGCCGAGTCCCTGGAGCAGTTGCGCGTGCTTTGGCACGGCGGGCGCATCCATGTCAGCGAGGCGCATGTGGATCCTGGGCATGGCGTCGATACACTCGGCGACCTGCAGCGCGCAGAGCGTCTATTGGGCCGGGACGGCTCCGCTGGTTGACGGCTCAACCGGCGAGCTTGTTGGCCAGCAGATCGAGCAGTTCCGCGGACAGTTCCTCTCCGCCGTCGGAAAAGATGGGGATCTCCCAGGTCTTGCCGGTACGCCGGGTCGGCCGGCCGAATTGGTCGCGCTGGATGCGGTTTGAGCGTGGCACGCCCCGCAGGACCAGGGCATTCCCGTCGGCCAGCACCTCGACCACCGTGCAGGCCTCTCCACAATGCAGGAAGCGTTTGCCGATCAGGGCGCGGATGCGGGAACTGAGGGTGTCGAGTTTCAAGGGCATTCCTTTCTCTTGGTGAATTGGTACGTGGGGACGGCCGCGCCGGATTGAAAGCCCGGTGTAGGCGGTGACGGCGCCTCAAGTCGGGTCAATCCGCAGCGGGCGCACCGGCGCCTTCATCCATTCGGGGTCGCTCTTGAAGGCACGGGCGATCGATCTTTCCCGACTTCGCGGGGCCTTCTCCACCCGGGGATAGATCTAATCTCGCAGGTACGCCAGGTGCGGCGCGTCGAACGGGATGGGCTGGATATCCAACATATCGAAAAGCGCGGAGCCACTGCACGTGTTGCCTTCCAACAACATCGTCAACTGGTCCCGCGTCACCGGAAACCAGGGAAAGCGCTCGCAGATGGCGGCGGCGATCTGTGGTGCGAACAGCGGTGCCGGCAGCATCAGCTTGGTCTTCCCGCACGCCTCCGCGATCGTCTGCAGGATTTGCTTCCAGGTGAGCGTCCCGGGACCGCCCAGGGTGAAGGTGCGGTGGAAGGTCCGGGTGTCTTCCAGCGACCTGGCGATGGCGCTGGCGACGTCTCGCACATGGACCGGCGACAGACAGAATCCGCCGGGATTGCGCGGCAGGATACCATCGTAGAATAGCGGGGCCGGAAGCGGCGGATCGATGATCTGGCTCTTCAGCTGCGACGCGAACTCGTTGCGGCCGCGGGGGTCGCCGAAGATGACCGAGGGCCGGAAGATCGTCCAGTCGAATGAACAATTCTTGACAAAATCCTCGGCTGCCAGCTTGCTGCGTTGATAGGCTGTGGCCGCCCGGTCGATCCCATTCGCGCTCATCAAAAGGAAGCGGGGTATGCCGAGTTCCAGGGCGATCTCCGCCACCCGGGCTGCACCGCGGAACTGCAGTTTTTCGAAGGTGATGCCGTGCTGGGGGAATTCGCGCAGGATACCCAGATTGTAGATGACCGCATCGGCCGGGGCGAGCAGTTCGTGCAGGGCGGGATCGTCGCCGACGGAGCCTTCGACCAATTGATCCGCGGGCACGCCCGGCGCTCGGGAACCACCGGCCGGCCGCACCAGAAGGCGCGGCTGATGCCCGCAGGCCGCGAGGGCCTCAATGAGATAGCTGCCGACGAATCCGGTTCCGCCGATGACCGCAACGCGCATAGACATACCCTCGATGTGTAGCAGTCGATGGCCGTTTTGACAATGCCCGAGGCATACGGTTGCCCACCGGGAGGCGAAAAGGCGCGACCCATGCGGGCTTGTGTGTAGCACATCGAGCACCGATATACAGAAAATAGCTAAAGCGTGCCCGAGCAGCTTTAGGTTCGAGGGCGCGAACGAGCCAAGCCGTATTGCGCAAGTCATCGGCGGCGGCTAACCGAACAGGCTGGGCTAAAACAAGGAGACCACAGGATGAGTTATCGCACCGCAACAGTGCTGTCGGCGGCGCTGGCATTCTGGACCATCGGCGCCAGGGCCGCGGACCTGCAGGTGGGCGACGCCGCCCCGGTTTTCGCGCTGCAGGATCAGAACGGCACGACGCATGCGCTGGCCGACTACCGGGGGCGCTGGGTGGTTCTCTACTTCTACCCGAAGAACGATACGCCGGGTTGCACCACCGAGGCCTGCGAGTTTCGCGACGACATCTTCGAGCTGCGCAAGATGGGGGTGGCGGTGCTGGGCGTCAGCACGGATAACGTATCCAGCCACCGGGAGTTTGCCGCCAAGTACCATCTCCCATTTTCGCTGCTCTCGGATGCCAAAGGTGAGGTGGCCGAGTCCTACGGGTCGCTATTCCGCATGGGACCGATCCGCTTCGCCAGCCGTCATACCTTCATCATCGGCCCAGACGGGCACATCGCGAAGATCTATCGCTC
>JAHEIA010000164.1:5350-7115 GCA_024639625.1 Chromatiales bacterium | reverse complement strand
CGATCGGCGTCTCATGGTAGCCGCTGCATTGGAATTCATTCCTCACCCCAACCTTCGATCCAGCGTCAAACGCCGCCGGAGTGCACCAACTCGTAGTAGAGTTTCTCCAGTTCCGCCTTGTGTTCAGTCTCTTCGTTGGCCAGGAATCGGAAAAGTTCCTTTATGGGGCCAGGTTCGGTGCTATCGGCAAGCGACCGATACTGTTCCATGGCCGCGTGTTCACGGCCCAGGGCGTACTGCAGAACTGACTGGTCATCCGGATTCTCTCCAAGGTCCGGCAGGTGAATGCAGTCGGAGAACTTTCCATCACTGGCCGGGGTATCCACCAAGGCGCTCACCTGGTTTTCCAGGTCGTCCCGCGCTGCCAGTTCGGTGAATAAATCGTAATGGCGCTGCTCTTCCTGGGCCAGGTCCTGCACCAGCCAACGCAGGTTCTTGCTGACCCTGGGGATCATGCCGGTATAGAAATCCCGGGCTGCCTCTTCGAATGAGGTGGCCGCTTCCAGGATCTCGCGCAGGGTCTTCCGGGACTTTATGCGCTCGTAGGATTCAGAATCGCCCTCGCTCATGCTATAGCCTCTTTGGTGGTCAGATACGCGTCGATACTGGCGGCCACCCGATGCGCGTCCGCCACCGCATGCACCACGTCCGGACCGTTGACACAGTCCCCCGCAGACCACAGCCAGGGTACCGAGGTATGGCCGGCGGGATCCACCTTAATGCGTCCCCGGTTCCACTCCAACTGCTCGGTCAGGGCTTCGCCCAGAATGCTGACATCGGACATCTGACCAATGGCCTCCACCACCATTTCACCTTCGTGCATCATCTCGTCTGATTCATCATATCTTGGGGAAAAACGGTGGTTTTCATCGAAGATAGAGAGCACCTTCCAGGTCTTGAGGCCCACCAGCTTGCCGTCGTCGAACACGCAGGCCTGGGGACCTCGGCTCTCCAGGATCTGAATCTGTTCTTCGCAGCATTCCTTGACCTCCACCGGATCGGCCAGGAAATGCTCTTTATCTTCCAAGGCGGTCACGGTGACGCGGATCTCACCGTGCTGCTGTAACTGCAGCCGTGCCATACTGCGGGCGATATCCATTGCCACGTTGCCGCCGCCGATGACCACCATGGACTTGGGTGCGACGATTTCGTCACCCTGGGTGATGCGTCTCAGTAGGTCCACAGCCTTTTCCACCGACGGGTGCTCCGAACCCGGGATTCGGGTGGAGCGGCCCAGCTGCAGGCCGATGGCCAACACCACGGCGTCAAAATCGCTACCCAGTTGCTGCATGCTGATTTCGTGACCGATGCGGGTGTTGTAGTGGATCTCCACCCCCATGGAGAGAATGAGGTCCACGTCCCGGTCCAGGGCGTCGTAGGGCAAGCGGTATTCGGGGATGCCGTAGCGGGTCATGCCGCCGGCTCGTTCCAGGGCCTCGTAGACGGTCACTGCGTGGCCCTTGCGGGCCAGGTCGAAGGCGGCAGTCAGGCCCGCCGGGCCGGCGCCGATGATGGCCACCTTGTTACCGGTGGACGGCGCCGGGTCGCCAACGATCTCGCGAAAGCGTTCATAGGGCACCTGGTCCACGATATGGCGCTTGAGCCAGCGGATGGCGATGGGATCACCTTCGTTGCCGACGGCGCAGGTAGTCTCGCACTTACGGGTGCAGATCCGGCCGCAAACCTGGGAGAAGGGGTTGGTTTCATACAGCAGTTTAAGGCCCCGTTCGTAATCGCCGTCGCGAACGGCGGCAATGTAGTCCGG
>JAHEIA010000164.1:0-5340 GCA_024639625.1 Chromatiales bacterium | reverse complement strand
AGTCCGGTATCGACATATGGGTGGGGCAAGTCGCGACACACAGGCCGCAGGACACACAGCGATCCGCCTCGGCCTTGGCCTGCTCCACTTCATATCCCTTGACGATCTCAACGAAAGAGGCAATGCGGGCCTCGGGCTCCAGCTCCTGCATTTCCACTCGTTCCGGGGAATGCAGCTGGTGGCCGTGAGGGCGATGGTAGCCCAGCTCTGCATCGTCCCAGGGTTTGGGGTCGATACCGGGCGTGAAGCGGAAGGCATCGCCGTCGCTGTCCGCCCACCTGTACTCGTTGGACATGGTCAGCGAGCTGGTCATGCACACGTCCACGCATAGGGCGCACCAGCAGCAACGACCGTAATCGATGCGGGGGCGCAGACCCGAATCCCCGGGTTTGGTGGCGATGCCGTCCACCGGTAGCATGTCAATGGCGCCGTTCTGGCAGATGGACTCGCAAGTGCCGCAGCCAATGCACTTTTCCACGTCGTTCTGGTGGAAGCCGCGATAGCGCGCGGCACCGGCTCGGTTGAGCGGATCGGCGATGCTGACCGGGTTGCGGAAGATGTTCTTCCAGGCGGTAAAGGGCGAGATGAGATCGCGTATGCTCATCGTTATCTCTCGATCTCTGGCGGGTAGGTGTGCAGCGACACCATCAGGGCCGCGACATCAGAAATGTTGCAGTTGACGATCAGCCGCTCCAGCAGTGCCATGGCGTGGGTGTAGGAGGGGCCGCGCACGTTGACCCGGCGCGGGTAGCCACTGCCGTCGGTGACCAGATAGTAGCCGTATTCGCCACGCGAGCATTCACCGCGCACATAGGTCTCGCCGCGCGGAATTTTCCAGTGCAGCACGTTGGGCAACTCCGTCATGACCGGTCCTTCGTCTGGCATCTTCGCCAGAATCTGTCGGATGAGATCGACGGACATCAACAGATCACGGCGACGCACATCGGCGCGAGTGTAGACGTCGGAGTCCCGCCCCACCACAGGTTCGAAATCCAGCTCCGGATAGACCAGGTAGGGCTGGTCTTTGCGCACGTCCTTGGCCACACCGGCGGCCCGCGCGGTTGGACCTGTGACGCCGTAGGTGTCCAACAACGCCGGATCGATATAGCCCAAGCCCACGGTGCGCTTCTTGAACACGGCGTTGTTGAACATCACGTCTTCGACGTCGTCGAGGGTCTTCTCGATCTCCCGAAGAGTCTTTTTCATGCGCTTATGGAAGCCATCGGGCAAACCGTCACGCACCCCGCCGGGCATGATGAACATATGGTAGATGCGCGCCCCGGTCAGCTCCTCGAAGCGATCCAGCATCAGGTCGCGCACATAGGTGGTCCACTGGCCGATCACCCCCTGGCCCAGGGCCCCGGCCTGACCGCCCAGGTACATCAGATAGCTGTTGATGCGGCCCATCTCCAGGATCAGGGTGCGGATCCAATGGGCCCGTTCCGGCACTTCAATACCGGCGAGCTCCTCAACCGCCACGGCATAGCAGTACTCGTTGAAATCCGGCTCGGGGACGCAGATGCGGCACACGATGGGGAAGCACTGAATGAAGGTACGCCGCTCCATCAGCTTTTCGAAACCGCGGTGCAGGTAGCCCACATGGGTCTTGCCCTCCACCACCTCGTCGCCGCATACGGTCAGTTCCACCGCCATGTTACCGGTAATGCCCGGGTGCTGGGGACCCTGCCACAACTTCAGATACTTGCCCGAGGTCAGGTCGATGTCCAGGCTGCCGTCGGCCTTGCGGGACGGGTACTGACTGCGATCTGGTCGATACGCCATATCAGTTCCCGTCCGGATAGAGTTGCTCTTTCATATACCCCTCCGGGTCGCGGGTCTCGCGGCCCGGGCGCGGCGCAAAGGTCTCGTTGGAGTACTTCAGGGTGTCGAAGTCGCGCCGGTAGGGGGGCGTGCCGGTCCAACCCTCCAGGATGAAGTCCTCCTCCACCCTGGGACTCTCGGGGAAAGCGATACCGAACATCTCCCGCAGCTCCCGCTGGTAGGTGGCGGCGGTGGGCCATAGGTCATGGATGCTCTCCATGGCGGCACCATCGCGGGGCAGCATCACCCGCAGGCCCAGATCACGCTGTCCCAGCCGGTCGCACAGCAGGTAGGTGAGCTGGAAACTGCCGTCCTCTATCCAGTCCACGGCGGTGAGCAGCACCAGATGGGTAAAGCCTTCCCGGTCTCGCAAATGCAGCAGCAATGGACGCAACTGCGCCCTATCCACTGTGATGAACGCCAGGTTGGACCGTTGCTCGGTCAGCTCACCGAGCGGGAAGATTTGTTTCAGTATTTCGTACAGCTCGCGCATGGATATTTGCCGCATATCGTCTCGGCCGATCTACCAGTTGTAGTCGGGCATGTCCCAATCCTGGATAACCCGTTTCTGGTTGGCCTTGTACCAGTCGAAGTTCTCGGCGTATCTGTTGGCCCCTTCCGCCTTGCCGGACTTGATGATCCGCTTCAGCTCCTCGAAACCCGACAGAAGGGCCTCCGGGCGCGGCATGCAACCGGCGATGTAGACGTCCACCGGCAGGTACTCGTCCAACCGGGTGATGGTGTTGTAGGAGTCGAAATACATGCCGCCGTTAATGGTGCAGGAACCCAGACCCACCACGTACTTCGGGTTCTGCATCTGCTCGTAGGAGCGAATAACCCGCTTCAGCGTCTTCACCGAGAGGTAGCCGGAGATCACGAACAGATTGGCCTGACGCGGGGTCGGCCGCCACTGGATGCCATAGCGGTAGGCATCGAAGCGGGGGGTCATCAGGGGCCGCATCTCGATGGCGCCGCAGCCGGTGCCGAAACCGAGAATCCACAGAGATTCCGCGCGGGCCCAGTTGAACAAGCCCTCGACGATTTTGCTGTAGGCCGCTGGCATCACCGTGGGTGGGGCCTCGCAGTAATAGTCGCGCAGCGGCTCGATTTCTAGCTCTTGGCCGTCCGGCGTCTTGACGACGCGCTTTTTCAGTTCATCTCTCATGGCCTTACACCAGCACTATGGCGATCACGCCCAGGGGCACCGCCGACACCAGAAACCAACGGATGGACTGCTCGACGCGAAACCGGGGAAAGGCTACACCGACGAACACCGAGAACAGGTAGATCAAAAAGACCTTGAGGAAGAACACCGGCCAGCTCGCCGCCCCGCCGAAGAACAGGTTCATGTACACCACGATCTTAGCGATCGGAAAGATGGCCCTGTTGGTCTGCAGCAGGGCCAGATAGGAGGAGTGGTACTCGGTGGGCGGCCCGATGGGAATCTCCTGGGGCGCCAACACCACATCGAAGGGCGGGCGCATCATAGAGCCCAGGAAGGAGAGCATGGCCGCCGCCACCGCAAAGGGGTTGCTGAACAGCGTCCAATGGAGCACACCGCCCTGCTGGGCCGCCACGATCTCGGTGATCGACAGGGTCTGGTATTGCAGCGCCACAGCGAACACCGCCAGGGCAAAGGGCAGCTCCGCGGCGGTGACCTGGGACAGACCGCGGGAAACGCCGATAGCCGAGTGAGGGTGTCCGCTCTCAGCAGCACCCAAGGCCATGCCCAGGGCGCCGAAGAAGACGAAATACAGGGCCAGGATCAGGTCTCCGGCGAAGGACATGTTGGAAAACATCTCCGTGCCGTAAATAGTCGGCACGAACAGCAACAGCCCGACGCCGCCGCTGAGACGGAACACCGGTCCCAGGTAGTACATCACCCCGTGGGTGATGGAACTGCGCAGGCCGTAGTTCTTGATCAGGTCCAGATAATTCTGCCACACAGGTATACCGTGCCGGCGCCCCACCCGGGCCGCGATCTTGGCCATCACGGCGGTCAGCAGAAAACCGTAATTGGCTACGATGAACAGGGTTAGCATCGAATAGGGGATTTTTATCCACTCGAATTCCACGGTCAGATCCCTGTCTGGAGTAAATAGACAATCACCACGAAGGCCACCAGCTGCACCGCGTAGGTCTGACCGTTACCGGTGTAGAAACGGCGGAAGCGGTCGGCGATAGCGTGCAGCAATTCCACCAGGGTCTCCCAGAAACGGGTGACGAGGGGCTGGGTCATGAAGCCCAAGGCCTTGCGGTAGGGTGCGAAAAAGTTCCACGCAAAGTGAGTGGTTTCCGGGCGGAAGGGGCGCTCGGCGGCGAACACGATATTGAACTGCTTGACCTTCTGTGCCTTGCGGTTGACGAACAGCAGCCAGGCGAACAGGGTGGCGAAGATGACCCCCACCACCACCATGATGGAGACCGGGCTCCAGTAGCCGAAGTCGCTGGTGATGGTCAGCCCCTCCCAGTTTAGGGCCCCGACCGGGAAGAAGTTGCTGATATAGGCATCCACGTGGCGCAGGGCCAGCCCCGGCACCAGGGCGAAGATCAGCAAACAGGCGACGAAGATCATCTGTGGCAGCACCAGCCAGAACGGGGACTCCTTCACCCGCCGATGTTCGTCCTTCAACTGGCCCAGAAAAATGGTGTGAATCAACCGGAACAGGTAAAGGAAGGCGATGGGTCCGGCCAGGAAGACTAGGACCATGGGCAGCCGGTACTCGGCGGTCATGATGGCGTTATAGAAGATCCATCGCCCACCGAAACCAGACAGGGGCGGCACCCCCGACATGGCGATGATGCCGATCAGCACCGCGATGAAGGACAGCGGCATCAGGGCGATCAGGCCACCCATGCGGTACATGTCACGGGTACCGGTGCGCTTGGCGATACCACCCACTGAAAGAAACAGCATGGACTTGTAGATGTAGTGGTTGACCACGAACATCAGTGCCATCAGCCAGCCCAGATGGTTCATCATCGCCAGGCCGAACAGGGCGTAGCCCATCTGACCGATGGAGGAGTACGCGAGGAGGCGCTTGGCGTCCTCCTGAAAGACCGCCAGCAGGTTGCCGATCAAGGCCGACAAGGCACCGACCCACAGCAGCATGTGGGTCAGGTCCACGCCGTAGAGTTGCTGTTTCCCCATGTTCATGAGCAGCATGAACAACCCGAACAGGCCGGCCTTGAGCAGGATACCCGAAACCATCGGAGAGACGTCGGTCTCGGCCTCGGCATGGGCGCCGGGTAGCCAGATGTGCACGCCCATGGCGGCGGTCTTGGTCATGAACCCCACCGCCAGCAGCAGGAACACCCAGGGCGCGAAAGTCGCAGGCACCTGGCCCAAGGCCTCGAGGGCCATCTGGGAGCTGCCCTGGCCTGCCAGCGCGAAACCCGCCATGATCAGGAAGGCGCCGCCCAGGGAGAACAGCATGTAGGAAAGCGCATGGGGCTCGGAACGCTTGCCGCGCAGAATCAGGAAATAGGAGCCGACGGTCAGAGATTCCCAGGCGGCGA
>JAHEIA010000593.1 GCA_024639625.1 Chromatiales bacterium | reverse complement strand
AAGGGATGAGGAATCATGGTTCATCACTAGTGCCTGGATCTGGGTTCCCTGCAGCAAGCTGGTACGCATCATGCCTAGGCCCGGCAGGATCAACCCACCGAGGTGGCGTCCAGAGGCGTCCATCGCGTCCAAGGTAATGGCCGTGCCCGCATCAACGACGCACACCGGCCCTGGGCAACGCCTCCGCGCCGCTACCAAAGCAAGCCAGCGATCGACCCCGAACCGCTCGGGGCGGGCGTAGCCAACCGTAACGCCGTGCGCCTGCTTGCGTGTGGCGACGAAGCGGATCGGCTGTGCCCAGCGTGCGCCAACCCAAGCCTCCAGGCGACGACCCGCGGCCTCGCCGGCCACGTTCCCGGCCCACACGCTTCGCGGCGCATCCAGGGACTGCCACAAGGGATCAAGGATAGCGGGCAAGTTCTCGTTTGGGTAGGGAGCCGTGTGCATGACGTCGCATTCCGTGCCGCTCCGCAGGCACCACTTCAAATGAGTGTTACCCAGGTCGATCAGCAAGTCGGCCGGACGCCTCATCCCTTGGACCGCAAGCTCAGTTCCCCAGCATGATACGAACGGACCACACCTGCCTGCTCGAGCAGGATCGCCCCGTTGGCGTCGATACCGCGGTGGATCCCCTCCACGGAATTCTGCGGGCTGTGCAGGACCACACCCTGTCCCAGCAGGCAGTCGTGCTGCTGCCATTCCTTGATGAGCGGTTGCATCCCCGATCGCTCGAACCTATCCAATGCGCCGAGTAATTGCTCGATCAGGACACTAGCTAACTGGTTGCGCGAGATGGCTTCGCTTCCGACCAGGGTGTCCAGATCCACCCAAGGTTGATCGATCGCCTGGGCACTGCGCTCGGGTATGCGCACATTGACACCGATCCCGACTACCACATGACTCGGCCCCTGTGCCTCACCCGCGATTTCCAAGAGCAGGCCGGCCAGTTTCCGACCCTCATGCAGCACGTCGTTGGGCCACTTGAGGCCGGTTCCTTCAACCCCGAGCGCGCGCAGCGTGCGCTGTGTTGCGAGACCTGCCACCAGGCTCAGGCCGCTCAATTGCACCGGCGGCCGGGCCGAGCGCCACAATACCGACAGGTAGATATTGCTGCCGTAGGGAGAAACCCAGGTCCTGCCTCGCCGCCCCTTGCCCGCGGTCTGCTGTTCGGCAACGCAGACGCTTCCCGACGGCGCACCCGCCGCAGCCTGTCGCATCAACCAGGTGTTGGTGGAGTCGACACGCTCGTGAATATCGAGCCTGGCCACCCGGTCGCGGACCTCCGGATTCAGCGCCGACAGAATTCGCTGCGACTGCAAAAGCTCCAGGGGGCGCGCTAGACGGTAGCCTCTCCCTGAAACCGCAAAAACCTCCAGGTCCAGATCCTCCCGCAGGACCTGCAGCTGTTTCCAGACCGCAGTCCGTGAAACCCCCATTGCACCGGCGAGGGCCTCACCGGAATGGAAACTTCCGTCGGCGATCAAGCGCAACAGCCGAAACCTGTTGTTCATCCGATGCTCGCGCTGCCAGTCATGCAGTCTCTGCAGGAGAATCGCCCAGCCAGGCGTCCAGCGCTGCGCGCTGGGGTTGCGTCGCATGCTCGCGGAGCCAGAGCTCGCAGGTATCCGCCGGTGCCGGTAGTGGCGTGACCCGAAACTCCAGCAGCTCGTCGCGGCGAAACAGGTGCACCGGTAGCGCCTCTCCCGACGGGGCTCGGGCAAGCAGACGGTCCAGGCCTTCCGGCCACGCCCGGATGCCGTCCACTGCGACCAAGACGTCTCCGGGGGCCATGCCCGCGCGCTGCGCCGCGCCGTCCTCGTAGACCGCTTCGAGCAGAACCTCGGACGAGTTCTTCTGCAGGCGCACGCCGAGCACGCGCCGCTCGTCCGATACGTCTTCTACAGCGGAGGCTTGGACAACGCCACCCCGGTCGTCCGCGCTGCGCGCCGGGCGCAGCCGCATGCCGACACCGACCGACTCGAGCATCTCAGCGAGGGCGAGATCGTCGGTTCCGCGTAACGCCTGCTGGAAAAATTGTTTCAATTCGAGCCCGGCGACGGCCTCGATCAGAGGCTCGATCTCCTCTTCGCCCACCCCTCTGTCCATGCGACCGTACTCGGTCCACAGCACTCGGATAACGTCGTCCAGGCTGCAGCGTCCGCCGCTGCGTTTGCGAATCGTTAGGTCCAGCAGCAGGGCTACCAGGGAACCCTT
>JAHEIA010000592.1:1177-2216 GCA_024639625.1 Chromatiales bacterium | reverse complement strand
CTCCATGGCGGAGAATTCCGCGGTCCGGGTGCAGATCATGGAAAACAGATTCGCTCGCGCGCTCGCCTGGGCGCGCCTGGATGCACTCACCGGCCAGCTCCTGAAAGGAGACCAACTGGGCGATGCCGCGCAGCAGCGGTTTGACAACGGGGCAACGCAATGACACGAATGTTTATCGTATTCCTACTCGGGTTCGCCTATGCGGTCCCCGCGCTCGCACTGGATCTCGAGGCCCATCTGCAATGGGAGGCGCGGGTCGAGTTGGGTACCCTGGGCAGTGGTTTGGTCGAGGAGGTGAAGGTGGTTCCCGGCCAGCGGGTGGAGCAAGGAGAGTTGCTGCTGCAATTGGATCCACGCCGTTTTCGCGCCCGCTTGGAGGAGGCTCAGGCGGTGCTGGAACAGGCAAAACAGCACCGGGCGGAGGCCCGGCGAGAGCTGGAACGTGCGATCGAACTTTACGATCGTACGGTGCTCGCGGACCACGATCTCAAGTTGGCGGAGATTGGGGCTGCTGAGGCCGCGGCCGCGCAGATGAGAGCCCAGGCTGCGCTCACGTCGGCGCACCTGGACATGGAATACAGCGAGCTGCGGGCGCCTTTCTCCGGTGTGGTGCTGGAGGTGCGAGCGGCGCCGGGGCAGGCGTTGCTGAACCGCCTGCAGGTGGAACCCCTGGTGGTGCTGGCGGACGACAGCCGCTGGCGCGCGATCGCCATGATCGGCGAGGAGCGTGCCGCGGCGCTGGAGCTTGGGCGGCCCGTACAGGTTGCGGCTGGCGGCGAATGGTTCGACGGCGCAGTGCATCGGATCGGGCTGGAGACCGCGGCAGGGTCCGGCAAAGAAAGCATGTACGAACTCCAAGCGGTATTCACAGCGCCTGCCGGCGCCCGTCTGCGCGCGGGCCAGCAGGCAACGGTGCGGATCGATGAATAGCCGACCCGAGGGCAGTCACCCGATCTGTATGCGCTGCACGGTCGTGGGCCACGTACAGGGCGTGTTCTTCCGAGCGACAACCCGCCGTCAGGCGCAGGACCTCGGGCTC
>JAHEIA010000592.1:0-1167 GCA_024639625.1 Chromatiales bacterium | reverse complement strand
GCTATGCGCGCAACCTGCCCGACGGGCGGGTCGAGGTGCTCGCCTGTGGCGACCCCGCAGCAGTGAAACGGCTCACCGAATGGCTGCGTCGCGGGCCTGCGGGGGCGTCGGTCACGGGGGTGTCCTGTGAACCGGTTGCCCATCGTACGCTACCTGACTTCTCCACCGGTTGAGGGTGGGTCGCCGCGGCGAGCGACGACAACCCAGCGCCCTGCCAGCCGATGAAGCTTCCCACCCTGCGAAGCGGCCGCATCTTGCGCCGCTATCAGCGCTTCCTGGCGGACGTCGAACTCGAGGACGGACGGCAGGTCACCGCCCATTGCCCCAACACCGGTTCCATGAAGAGCTGCTGGGAACCGGGTGCCCCGGCGCAGGTTAGTTTTCATGACAACCCCAGGCGCAAATTGCACTGGACCCTGGAAAGGGTGGATATGGGCGCCGGTTGGATCGGTGTGCATACCGGGCGGGTGAATGCGGTGGTCGCCGAAGGGATAGCGCAAGGGCGCATCGCGGAACTCAGCGGATATGCGCGGATACGACGCGAGGCCCCGGTGCAGCATGCGGGTGATGGCCCTCGTGGGCGTCTGGACCTGCTGCTCACCCAGGGCGCGCGGCCGGATGCCTATGTCGAGGTGAAGAACGTCACCTTGCTGCAGGGGGAGAGACTATGTTTTCCCGACGCGGTCACGCTGCGCGGCCGCAAACACCTCGATCTGCTGCTCGACCTGCATCGCCGCGGCTTCCGCGCGGTCATGCTGTTTGCCTTGAATCGGCCCGAGGGGGTCTGCTTCGCGCCGGCAGGAGAGGTCGACCCGAACTACGCAAGGCGACTGCGAGAGGTGGCGTCCGAAGGCGTCGAAGTCATGGCGGTGCGTCTCGAGCACAGCGAGGGGTCGGTCGCGGTAGGGGAATCGGTGAGCGTCGACCTTGGGGGCGGTGCGCAGTAACCCCTGGAGCACGCGCTCCCTCTTCTAGGCCGGCGCGGGTCGTGATCGTCGCTTTCACCGTTAGAGCCCCGTTCCCCAGGCTTGATGACCTAGGTCAATACAGATCGAGATCCCCCCTTCTCGCCTGATGCACGCGGCTAGTATAAGGGAATCCTTAGTCATTTCTGCCGGTAGCACGACGCTCGCAATCGGCAGACGTCAGGGCCGGCGAAAACCTACC
>JAHEIA010000591.1 GCA_024639625.1 Chromatiales bacterium | reverse complement strand
CATCGAGCTCCCGCCTTACAACGGTCCCCTCGAAGATGACGTCAAGAACATCAATGGCAGCGGGCGAAATTACCTGCTGGAGGGCTGGTACCGACACACCTTCGGGCTAGCCCGTCTTCGACTATTCGACCGAAATAGCAGCGTAACTCGTTGATTTCCTGTTCTCGGGAGCGAAAAGTCGGCACTACGGGTCGGTGTCAGGCGCTGTGGGCGGAATCGGCGGATGTGATCCTCGGTGGCGGTTGTTCGGGCAACTGCAAGCGCAGTTGCTGCAGCAGGAGCTGTTGGTCTTTCTCCGGCTCGGTGTAGCGGCTGAGGATCAGGGTGCGCCCATCGGTTGTGGGCAGATGCACGTCGACCATCTGCAGGGAGGAGAATTTCTCCAACGCTGCCCGCGGGGTCAGCCCCGGTGCCAAAGCGCGCAGGCGCTGTTTGAGGGTAACTTGCAGGCAGTAGGCGAGGAAGGCGACGAAGATATGCGCCTCAATGCGATCATCGCGTTGGTGGTAGATGGGCCGGATGGCCAAGTCGCTCTTGAGCTCTTTGAAGGCCTGCTCAATCTCGGTCAGTTGAATGTAATAGGTCCAGAGCTTGGCGGGATCTTCCGCACTGAGGTTGGAGCGCAGCAGGTAGCGTCCTTCGCGGCGGCGTGCCTGACGCAGCTTCTTGCGGTTCACGGCGAAGGTGAAGGTGCGCGCGTTGACCGGCTCGTCGACATCGGGCAAGCGGATATCCACCAGGGCATAGGCGCGCCCGGCCTCGCGCTTGGCGGCGCCGAGCTTGATCAAGAGTTGATCGCGGGTCAGCTTTTGGCGCTGCAGCTCGCGTAGACGCTTCCACAACCGCTTGAGTCGGCGCCGACGCATGCCTCGTTCCTTGTGCATGCGTCCATGACTGCGCGCCAGGATGTAGATCTCCCCCTCCTGCTCCAAGAGCTTGACGTCGACGCTCTCGCGCACCTGCGACCAGGGCTTGGTGAGGAAGGCCTTCTCCAGTTTGCTCAGCCGTCCCTTGGGGGTTCCCACCAGGTAATGAACCGGGACCTGGGCCGTGCGCATGCTCGCCAAACTCTCTTCGGTCGGTATGCCCCGGTCCATCACCCAGACGCGATCGGCCTTGCCATACTGGGCCTGGATCTTAGCCAGGAAATCCTCCAGTGTGGTCTTGTCGCTGGTGTTCCCCGGCAGCACTTCGTAGACCAGTGGAAAACCGTCCGGGGTCACGATCAAGGCGATGACCACCTGCACGCAGTCCGACCTTTTGTCGCGACTGTAGCCGTACCGACGCTTACCGCGACCGGGAGGGTCGGACTCGAAATAGGTGCTGGTCAGGTCGTAGAGCAGGACGTCGAAGTGCGCATCGAACAGGGAGCGCCAGCGTTCCTGCAGGAAGGAGAACAGCGCCTCCTTGTGTACCAGCAGCTTGTCCAAGCAGCGATAGAGGGTATGGCTGTGGGCAACGCTGAAGTCTTCCCCGAGCAGATCGCCCATGGCACTGTGATCGTACCAATGGCGGTGCAGCCGCCACTCGCTACCCGGGTCGATGAGTCGGTAACAGGCCAGGGTCTTGAGTACGTGCAGCCAGCGGGTTCCCTTGCGGCTCGGGGGCAAGCGTGGCTGCCAGAACCGGTCCAACTGCAGCTGATCCCACAACTGGCACGCCAGCCAGCAGGAACCCCACTGGCGCGGGCGGCGCAGCTTCAGCCCGCTGAGCCTGACCTGTACCACGTCGCAATCCAGCGGCGGCGCCCGGCGGTCTTCCGGAAACAGCGCCACCTGAGCCGCTGCACTCTCATCCTCGTCGAGCACATCGATGGTGCGGCACCAGGCCGCTTTCTGCGAATCGTTGATCTCTCCGAGGTAGAGCACTTGGCGTTGTACCACGCGCCCATCGGCAACTCGGCGGTTCTCGACAATACTCCAGTACCGGTGCTCTTTACCGTCTTTGAATCGCTTCTTGGCACGCAGGAACATACCGATAGTGTCGGCAAAATTCCTCAACCAATCAACGACCTAAGTCGGCACTACAGCCGGCTTCGACAATCCCCGTCTAACGGAAACAACAGCTTGCCGGGGCCGAAATGCTCGAATCGCGGAGAATCACAGACGAATAGTCGAAGTCGGGTTAGCAGCCATCCAGCAGGGCGACCTCGGCCATCTGCTCCTGGTCAATCTGACAGCGGATCTGGTCCTGCTGCAGCGACAAGGTCACGAAGC
>JAHEIA010000163.1 GCA_024639625.1 Chromatiales bacterium | reverse complement strand
CAGCGTTGTCCGGGGTCTTGGTTCCGGGTAGACGCCGAAGTTGCCGATCCGATTGTGCAGCAAGGCGTAGATACCGCCCAGGGTTCCCAGGGCGCACAAGATCAGCGCCAGCAGCGGCCCGCGATTGATCAGGCCTACCGGAAGGCAGCTCAAGATCACACCGGTCAATTGCAGGAATACCAGCCCATGGCTCAATGGCCGGGGTTTTCTTTCCAACATGGTGTCCACCTGTTCTCGATTCCCTTATTGTAGGCTATGACGCGCTCCGCACTTGGCTGCAATTCCGTAACAAGGACTCCAGCGAATGAAGACGAATACCGCCGACGTGCCCGCTTACACCACACGTGACGGCTCCCTGATCCGTGAGCTGATGCACCCATCGCGGCACGGCAACCAAGCCCAGAGCCTGGCCCAGTCAACCGTGGCCGCGGGCGGTGCGACTCGCCTTCACCGCCACCACCGAAGCGAGGAGATCTATCACATCCTCTCCGGCAGCGGGCGCTTGACTCTCGGTGCGGAGGAGATTGTGGTGGCGAGCGGCGACACGGTTTGTATTCCGCCCGGAACGCCGCACTGCATTCGGACCTCAGGCACGCAACCCCTGGTGTTTCTCTGCGCCTGCGCCCCCGCCTACGCCCACGAGGACACCGAGCTGCTATAGGCCTCCCGCCAGCCGGCGACGGCAACGCTTTAGCACCTCTGCGCCGCTGATCGGTGTTGCCGTGTCGATGCGGAGGGCAAACCGCCGCTCGTCGTCGCGCAGCGGCTCGCGCGCCGCCAATTGAGCCGCAAGCACACCCGGATCCGCCTCCGAAGGGTCTCGCGCCGACCGGTAGCGCGCCTCCACACGCGCCCGAAGCAACGCTTCCGGCGCCGTGGTGTACAGGATAAGAAACGGCAGGCGCCGCTCCTCTGCGAGGCGTCGAAAGGTTTCGCGCTGCCCGTGTTTTAGGAAGGTCGCATCGACGATCACGGATTCGCCGGCGGCGAGAATGCGGGCTGCGATGCGCAACAGATGCTCGTAGGTTGCCTGCGTCGCCTTGGCGCTATAGATGTCGTCCGCCGCATCGGACGAAGTGCGCGATTCGGCAGCAAGGCCGAACAGCCGCTTGCGCTCAACATCGGAGCGAATGCGCACCGCGGGCAGGCGCTCCAGCAGCGCTTGGGTCAGACTGCTCTTGCCCGAGCCCGAGACCCCGTGGGTGATCACCACGACTGGCCGCCGAGGACGCGCGAAGGACTCCGCAAGGGTGAGGTAGGAGCGGTGCTCGGCAAGCGCCGCGGCGCGTTCGCTGCTGCCGCCGTCCGATTGCGCCATGCGAATGGCGCTCACCTTCGCCCGCACCATGGCCCGATAGACCAGGTACAGGGAAAGTACGCCGAGACCGCTGAAGTCCCCGGTCCGTTGCAGATAGGCATCCAGCAAGCGGCGGGCGAGCGCGGGCTCTCCGCGATGCTGCAGGTCCATGAGCAGAAACGCCAGCTCGCTCATGGTGTCGATCCAGCGCAGTGAGGGGTTGAATTCGATCCCGTCGAAGATCAGGATCTCGCCGTCCAGCAGGGCGATGTTGTTGAGATGCATATCGCCGTGGCACTCGCGGATACGCCCCTCCTGTCTGCGGTCGGCGAGCAGGGGCAGCAGCGAAGAATGGTGCAGACGAGTCCATACTTCGAGGGCGCCCAGCCGCTTCAGTTCGTCGGGCTCGCGGAGCACCCTGCGAATCTGTACGAAATCTTCCAGCATGGGGCCGAGCACAGCACCCGGGGAGCCATACTCGCTGTCCGGCGGCGCCTGCGGGATGCGGTGATGAAACTCCGCCACGATGCCAGCGATCCGGTCGATGGTCCCGGCATCCAGCTTGCGGCCGCTGAGCAGCGATGCCTGGGGGAAACGCCGCATCTGTACCGCGTATTCAATCGGCTCCCCCGGGCCGTCGACGCGCGGTCGATCCGGGGTCCCGGTAATGGGCACCACGCGGAGGTAGATGCGGGGGGCGAGTCGACCATTCAGCCGCAGTTCCTCGGCGCAGAAATGCCGGCGCCTCTCCAGGGTCGAGAAATCCAGAAACCCCAGATCGAGCGGCTTCTTGATCTTGTAGGCGTACTCGCCTGCCAGCAACACGTGGGAGATGTGGGTTTCCAGGTGCTCGACCGATGGCGCCGGGTGGTCGAAGCAGCGCGCATCGCGCAACGCCGCAACCAGCCGGCATTGGTCTTCGCAGGCTCCCGGTTGACTTTTCATTAGATATTTCTAATATTACCCGGGTTACGGGCCGCACTGTAGTCGGAGGCGGCGCTCAGTTGAACGAATCGAGGAACCAGTGTAATGAACGTCGACCGTATCGTTATGGCCTTCGCCGGCGTAGTAATCCTGGCCAGCGTCTTGCTCTCCCACTACCACTCCGAGTACTGGCTCTTGTTGACCGGGTTCGTCGGCCTCAACCTGTTGCAGGCCGCCTTCACCGGATTCTGCCCCCTCGCGCTGATCCTGAAAAAGCTGGGTAGCCAACCGGGCGCCGCGTTCTGAAGGACGAAACAACCGCTGTCGGGCTCCCAGGGACGGGGCTCGCAATTGCGTTGTCGCTCTCCGGCCCCTTCAATCCGTCACATCCAGCGGTTGCGCCCAGAGATCGTGCTCTCCGGATGAGGTGATCTCCACCCGAAGGAGATCGCCGGGCGCCAGCTCCCATGCCCCCTCGATGACGACATTGCCGTCGACCTCCGGGGCGTCGGCGCTGCTGCGTGCAATCACCGCGTCCTCGCCGACCTCATCGACCAGTACGGTCATCTCGCTCCCCACCTTGGCGGCCAGCTTCTCCATGCTGATCGCGGATTGCAGTTCCATCAGGCGCTCCCGCCTTTCCTCTTTCAGCGTCTCCGGGATCGGGTCCGGCAGCGCGTTTGCCGGCGCGCCGCGCACGGCGGAGTAGGCAAAGCAGCCTACCCGATCCAGTCTCGCCTCTCGCAGGAACTCCAGCAGTTGCTCGAATTCAGCCTCGGTCTCGCCGGGGAATCCGACGATGAATGTGCTGCGCAAGGCAATCTCCGGACAGATCTCGCGCCACCGCGCGATGCGCTCCAGGGCCTTCTCGGCGGCGGCGGGTCGCCGCATGGCCTTGAGAATTCGCGGGCTGCCGTGCTGCAGCGGGACATCGAGGTAGGGCAGCAGCTTGCCGTCGGCCATCAGCGGGATGATGTCGTCGACGTGAGGATAGGGATAGATGTAGTGCAAGCGCACCCAGACGCCCAGTTCGCCCAGCGCGGCGGCAAGGCTGCGCAGCCGGGTCTCCAGCGGCCGCCCGCCCCAGAAGTCGGTCCTGTAGCCGAGGTCCACGCCGTAGGCGCTGGTGTCCTGGGCAATGATCAGCAGTTCGCGGACCCCCGCCGCCACCAGGTTCTCCGCTTCCCGCATCACCTCACCGATGGGGCGGCTTACCAAGTCGCCGCGCAACTGCGGAATGATGCAGAAGGTGCAACGGTGGTTACAGCCCTCGGAGATCTTCAGGTAGGCGTAGTGCCGCGGCGTCAATTTGACACCTTGCGGCGGGACGAGATCGGTGAACGGGTCATGCGGCGCCGGTAGCTCTTGATGCACCGCGGACATCACTTCCTCGTAGGCGTGCGGCCCGGTGACGGCCAGCACCTCCGGGTGCGCCGCGCGGACCTCCGCGGAGCGGGAACCCAGGCAGCCGGTGACGATGACCCGTCCGTTTTCCTCCAGGGCCTCACCGATGGCGTCCAGCGATTCCTTGACCGCGGAGTCGATGAAGCCGCAGGTGTTGACGATCACCAGGTCGGCGCCATCATAGCTGGGCGAGATCGCGTAGCCCTCGGCACGCAGCCGGGTGAGGATGAGCTCCGAGTCCACCAACGCCTTGGGGCACCCGAGACTGACGAATCCAATGCGTGGGTCCTGGTTCTTCATGAGGCGAATGGGCTGTGGTCCGCAACGAACCCGGTTGTGTTCAATGGGCAAGCTCGAAAAGCCGGAAGCGCAAGCTCTTGAACTGAGGGCTGTCCGCATCGAGCATGGGGAACAAGGCCCTCACCCCCCTGTGTGCCTGGTCTGCATTGTTCCCCTTGCAGCGCAATATTTCCAACAATTGCTCCATTGCCGATTCTACTTCTTCGCTGAGCACCAGCGACGAGGCGAACTGGTAGCCGCTCGCGCAATCCCGCGGTTGGCGCTCATGGTAATACGTCGACCGCCTACAGACAAAACGCCCACAAAGTAGTTCCCATAGGAAATACAGTGGCTTGCAAAACCGGGCGGGATTGCCGGCGAGATTCGTGACCGCACGGATTTGGAAAACGGCCCTGGATGTGAGAGTATCGGGGCTACGCTAACCCGCTCCCGCTGAGCGGGGGATCATCTCTGATCCGCAGCCTGGCGTGGCCAGGCAGCCCCACCGAATACCAATCAGGCTCGGTGCCAACCTTTGTTGTGATTAGGGGGGTGTTCGATCGTGAAAAACTGCAAATTGTGCCGTTACAGCAAGGTCTGCAACGATCTACCCGGCATCTGCGTGTTGCTTCAATACGTCGCTGTCGGCTTGTTGGTAACGGCCCTGGGCTACCTGTTCATCACTCAGGAACTGCTTAGCTGAAAGGCGGGCTCGGCGTAAGGGCACGCGCCGGAAGCGCGATCTGCGAGTACGCAGCAACCCATCGCTGCGCGGCCAAAGCCTGCGCGCAACCCGCACCATATCACCTGGTGCACTTCTGCTCGACCACCCCCTTTTGCCGCACCAAGGCCACTGCTGTTGCGGCCTCCCCCATCTCCGCAGCCGCGGAATTCTCGATCTCGAGTTAGCCCTTTAGCCGCACCGCGTTATACTGTGTGCAGCAGGAATCCGGGACTACGGCAGCGGAATCCTGAGGGCTTCCCAGATGCATCAGCAATGGCTTCGATCAATAGCAGTCACTGGCCAGGATTGAGCACCTTAACCCGGACCCCAGATCGAAATCGATTAGGGTCCGTAGATCTTCTTGCTCGAGTACTTCTATGGCGTACCGTCTGTCCCGCATTGTCACCCGCAGCGGTGACACAGGCACCACACGGTTGGGCGACGGAACACCCACGGTGAAGGAAAGTCTGCGGATCGAGGCTATCGGCACCCTGGACGAGGTGAACAGCCTGATCGGTCTGGTGATCGCCTATGGGGTCCCGCCCGCGATCGGGGAATATCTGCACCTGGCGCAGCAGTCTTTATTCAACGTCGGCGGCGAACTCTCGCTGCCCGGTCGGGAATTGGTGCACGACACAGAGGTTCGCGTGCTGGAAGCGCAACTCAGCAAGATCAACCAGGATCTACCGCCGCTAAAGGAATTTCTGCTCCCGGGAGGCAGTCCCGCTTCCGCCGCATGCCACGTTGCTCGGGCGGTCTGCCGCAGGGCCGAACGGCGCGTTTGGTGTCTGTCGCGCGAGGAGCGGATCAATCCGGCTTCGTTGCGCTACCTGAACCGCTTGTCCGATCTCCTATTCGTCACCGCCCGCGTTCTTTCCCAAGCCGATGGAGGCGAAGAGGTCCTGTGGCGCAACCCGGGTAAGCAAGCATGAAAGAATCCATCGTCGTCATCGGTATCGGCGAGATGGGCAGCGTATTCGCGGGTGGTTTCCTGCGCCTGGGACACCCGGTTTTTCCTGTCGTGCGGGGAGTGGATCTGGAGCAGACCGCGAGCCAGATACCGCGACCGGCAATCGTCCTGGTGGCGGTGGCCGAGGCGGACCTTGGCCCGCTGCTCGAGCGCATGCCGGAGACCTGGGGAAACCGCTTGTGCCTGCTGCAAAACGAGCTGCTGCCGAATGATTGGGCGGCCTTCCACGAACCCACGGTGATCTCGGCATGGTTCGAGAAGAAACGTGGACAAGGCATCAAGGTGATCATTCCGTCGCCCGTCTACGGCCCCCAGGCCCCGCTGGTAGCGGCAGCCTTGGACAGTATCGAGATTCCCACCCGCATCCTGGCGAGCCCGTCCGAACTGCTGCACCAGTTGGTCGTCAAGAATCTCTACATCCTCACCAGCAACATCTGCGGTCTCGAGACCGGCGGCAGCGTTGGAGAGCTGTGGGCCCAGCACCAGGACCTGGCGCGCGAAGTAGCCGAGGAGGTGATCGAACTCCAGGCCGCTTTGACGGGTCAGGAGTTCGAGCACGAAGCACTGATCGAGGACATGGTGAAGGCATTCGCCGGAGACCCCGATCATGCATGCAAGGGGCGCAACGCTCTGCAGAGGCTCACCCGCGCGGTACAGCACGCGGATCGCGCGGGCCTCAAGGTGCCCAAGCTGCGGCAATTTCTGCAGCAGCACGCCGACTGAGATGACAAGGCAGGACGCGACGATCGACGCCGGCAGCGAGGTCCGCCTGCATCTGTCGTTGAGCCTCGCGGATGGGACCAGCGTGTTCTCCACCTTCGACGAAGAGCCGCTGCATCTGGTGATCGGCGATGGCACCCTGAGCGCGGGTCTGGAGAAGCCTCTGCACGGGATGCAAGAAGGTGACGAAAAGATCCACCTGTTGGCCGCGGGAGAAGCGTATGGGGCGCGGGACGAGAACAACGTTCACCCGGTCCCGCGAGCCGACTTCCCACCGGATATGGAGCTTACGGAGGGCACGGTCGTTGGCTTCGCCGCGCCCGATGGCAGCGAAGTAGCCGGTGCTGTCGTGAGTTTGGGGAGTCGGTCGGTGGAGGTCGACTTCAACCACCCCCTCGCGGGTAGAGAATTGTTCTACCGAGTGCGCGTTCTTTCAATCGCCGACCGCGAGTCCAAGGGATAAGGCTCTGTACCTGGGACGGCGCTTCAGGTAGATTTTCGACGCATGAAGGTAGTGCTTGCCAATCCACGCGGGTTCTGCGCCGGTGTCGATCGCGCCATCGAGATCGTGGAGCGCGTGCTGGATCTTTACGACGCGCCCATCTTTGTGCGGCATGAGGTGGTGCACAACCGTTTCGTAGTGGAGAGCCTGCGCGCCCGGGGTGCCCTGTTCGTCGACCAGCTTGCGGAGGTCCCGGACGGGGGTACCGTCATCTTCAGCGCCCACGGAGTAGCGCAAGCCGTGCGCGAAGAAGCCAAGCGGCGCAATCTAAACGTATTCGATGCCACCTGTCCCCTGGTGACCAAGGTCCATCTGGAGGTGGCG
>JAHEIA010000590.1 GCA_024639625.1 Chromatiales bacterium | reverse complement strand
CACGAGGCAGAAATACGCGATCGTGACCAGCAGTTCCACGGATTAGACCTCACCTTCTTCGTCGTTCGTCTGGGTAGCCTGGGGTGGCACGGGCTCTGACGCTTCAGCCTCCTCGGGAGTGCCCACACCCTGGCGTGAATCGCCCACGAGCGCCACAGGTACGGTGAAGGGCCGCATGTACGACCAGACCAGGGCCGCCATCCACAAAGGGAAAATCAGCAATCCGAGCAGGGAAAGTATCTCGATGGCCTCCGCCTGGGGGTTGCCGCGGTTCCGTGCGATCTTGCCCGGCATGGTGTGGACAAAGACAATGAACAGAGCGATGACGATCAGGCAGAACAGAATAAGCCCCAGCGAAACGGCCAGCAGGGCTTGGGGGTTATCGGCCACGGCCGTACCTCCTGCGTTGAGCGAGAGAGAGGGTGCGCACCTAGGCTTTGCTACCCTAGAGGTAAGCGAAGCCTTCCGCCCCGGCAGTATACTAACCCGAACCCTGACAAAGCCACATTCAGAGCCCGGCAGATGGTTCGGATTCGGGCGGGCCCGGGGCAGCGATTCTCGACGTAGAGGTTACTCACCCAAAAGACGTCTCCCCTAGTACGCAAATAGTGTCTGTTTGCATTAACCCTTTTCTCCCTAGCGCACCGGCATAAAGAACCGGCCTTCTTTGGCTTCTTTCTGTCAAGTAATCCCAAGGTTGAAAACGCCTGACGAATGGGCGAAACTTTTTTCTACATAGCAGATCCCTTGCGAGCGCCTGCTCGGAGTCGTATTGATCAGACGCTAAGGAGATTTACCGCGCGGCTGCTGGCGCAGTCTATTGCGCTCTATGAAAGCAGATTCCTACCCCTCTGATGTTTGACGCAGAAGGTGCTGGGCGGGTCCTCCACGAAGTGCCGTAGTCATGAACCCGGTGGAATGGGAACACCGATGAAGAAAGCAACCAGGGTAGTCAGCGGCGGTTGTCTCGTACTGATCGCTTGCCTTGCCCTCGTGTTTCCTGGGGCCGGGGCCCAAGCGTTGGGGCTGTTCGGTGAGCGCCCGCTTCCGGACGGCAGATGCGTCGAAGGCGACAATATTGACGGATGGTGCCAACACTGCGGCTCCCCTGGCGAGCGTTGTTGTAACGAACAGCCCCGTTGCAAGGACATGCGTGACGGCTACCAATGCGAAGGGAATCCAGGGCGCGAGCGCTGTGAGCGGATGCTGGAGCGCGACTTCTTCGAGCCATACTGCGGCTGGCCGGGGACGCCCCCATGCCGCCGTTCCGACGGCGGGCCGCCCTACTGTCATTACCGGGCTTTGGTTTCCGGCCGCATCTGCATCCACTGCGGCCTTCTGCGGCAACCCTGCTGTCCGGATACCGAGTTCACCTGCGACTACGGCGAATGCACCGCGCCCTACCCTCATTTGGGCGGTATATGCGTGTTGAAGAAACCCAGCACCGCAGCGACAAGTGCAATCCCGGCACCATCCGGGACACCGTCAGGCGACGGTGGTTTCGGGTCGCTGTCCGGAACCGCCTATGAGGAGCTAGAACAGGGCAACTTCGATATCGACCTAGGAACGCCACCCTCAGCCATCTCCGCGCCTCCCCCCTACGGACAGGCTCCAGGAGCACCGGCTGCGCAGTCCTGTCTACGGGTTAGGATCGAAAAGAAGTTCCTCAAAACCGGCCGAGGCGGGCGAGTCGGAAGCAAGTATCCGTTCACCAATTTCGGCTTGCGTGTCGTGCTGGTCAACGAATGTGCGTCGCCTGTCGAGGTCCAGGGTTCCTGTCGGTTTGCTGTGGGCCACTGGTCCGGTGGCATCCGTAGCACTTCTCTTCGGCACACGGTTCCGGCGAACGCGGAAAAAGGGGTGATCCACTCCGGCGTCTACGCTTCTCCGCAGGTGGGCGATGGTACAGTCACCTGCTCCGGCACGTTCTCGGTGGACGGAGGGACACATGCTTGGTCCGGATCGGGCTGAGCGGTTTCACGCCCGCCTGTGAGAGAACGATGTTTCGTTGGCCTGCGAGTATCAGCAGTTTCAGGACCGATATGCGCGCGAGCAGATTCCCGGTTGGCCGTCGTTGCCGCCCACACCCGGCGGGCTGGGGTGGGTTGTTTGTGCTTGGTTTTCTGCTTTGCAGCCTGCCCCTCGGACCATTCGAGGCCGCCGGACCCGCGACCGTCGAGGCGCTCGCCATACAGCTGAACGCACCTGAGGCCGAGCTTC
>JAHEIA010000589.1 GCA_024639625.1 Chromatiales bacterium | reverse complement strand
GCGCTTTATTACAACGACCGAGTTCGACCTGATGATCCCTACGAGTTCGTTGGTCTGTTACGCGGCGAGAATCTGCTCGCAACACAACGCAACCAACGGATGGAGATGCTTGCCAGCCTCTTGGCTCAGAACCCGGCTCTCTGCAACGTGCTGCGACCTGCCGCCGCTCCAGCCGTGGGATACGACGATTTTCGCAGTATCCTGGTGCGCGCGGGGAAGCTACCTGGCGGTACCCGCTTCGTCGCCGAGTTGGACGAACTGCTCGGGGCGACCATGGATATCGCTTACGGCGAGCAAAGGTTGGCAGCGCATCCCCAGTACCTGCTGGCCAACCTTTTCGAGCTCGCACAGCGACCGGGGCGACGCACACCTACCAACGCGCGCCCGGACCCGGCGCCGGCGGAGCTCGAGCACCGCCTGTTTGCCGCCGTTGGCGACGATAAGCGCGCCGAGGCGGAGGAAATACTCGCCATCGGTAGGCTCAGTTGGCGGCTGCGCGATGACGACAATCTTCTGCTCGGACGCATAGAAGCGCACTGTCTAGAAGCGCTCCAGGTCGCCGCGGATCGGTTGATCGGATCGGGGCGCCTTGTGCCCACTCCCACGCCGCCAAGGGAACAGGACGCCCCCGTCATCGCTGCCGCGCTGCGGGACTCAAGACAGGACCCGATTCGCTTGCCGGAGGCGCAACAGAAACGAGCAATCCAGCGTGATGAGACCCGCTTTGGTCGGCCACGGCAAATGGTTGGCCAACCTGCGGCTCCGGGGATGGCGACCGGTTTGGTACGCCTGATCGAGACAGCGGGTGATTTACAGGGTTTTCGCGCTGGAGAGGTCTTGGTGTGCAAGGCCATCGAGCCGACAATGACTCATCTGGTGCCGCTCGCCCGGGCCATCGTTGAAGCCCGGGGCGGAATGCTGATTCACGGCGCCATCATCGCCCGTGAACTGGGAATCCCGTGCGTCAACGGGATAACCGACGTTGCTGCTGTTCTGCGCAACGGCGACCTGGTTACGGTGGACGGGCACCTCGGTATCGTCACCGTGGGCGCCCCTGAGTTCGACCTGGAAGGTGTAACGCTCCATCAAGCCACGAAGGGCGCGGCGGTCCTGGAATGAAGTTGGTCTCTAGCCCCGTGCGCGGCAGCATCTCGATCGTCAACTTCGCTCGCAGGATTTGCCGACCATGAGACGTTGCCTGTTAATGATCACGTTATTTGTGATGAATTGCCCCTCGGCGATTGCGCAATCCTTCGGCATGGACAACTTTCTGTGGAAGAATCGTCCGCTGCTGGTCTTCGCCCCGTCCGCTGACGCCACGCAAGACCTTGGCCGCGGCATCGCGCAGGCAGAGGAGGATTTCCGGGAGCGCGACATGGTGCTGATCGAGATCTACCGAGACGACGCAGCCGCACTGGACGGAAAGCGGCTACCGGAAAGCACCGCCCGCGGGCTGCGTGAACGCTATCAGGTAGCAGAGGGAGAAATTACCGTGATCCTGGTCGGAAAAGACGGCGGCGAAAAGCTGCGCAGCAGAGGGATCCCAGATCTTGAGCAGATCTTTTGTCTCATCGATGGCATGCCTATGCGCCTCCGAGAGATGCAGTAGCCCACCTCTCGGTGACGTGGGACAGCAGATGCAAATCCTCGCTCCTCCGGACCAAGGCTCTGCTCCCGTGAAATTTCCGGGAATCGGCTGGAGGGTCGTGTCCGAAAGTCTCGTTCGAACGCCCGGATGGTGAGCCGATAGGCGGCATTGATCGCTGTGCCGAGCCCCCGCAACCGATTGCAGCGCTGGGTGACAACCAGGTCGCCGCGAACGTCTGTGCGCCCACGGCAGAGCGACACCAAAGGGGGACCGCTCGGATGGGGGCTTGCCGGCTCGGGGCGCAGTTCGGTAGGCACCAGCGATGCGCCCCCGCAAAAAGGTGGTCATCCTCGCCACGGTCGATGGGCAGATTTATCCAACATGCCACGGCGATGAGGAGCCCGGCGAACGCTACTCCTTCGGACGCTTTACCCTCTCGTCGGGTCCAGGCATCACCATGACCATGTACGGATCGTAGTAACCCTTGCCGATGTCCTTAAGGGAATCCACGATCCGCTTGAGCTGCGGATCCCTGATCCGGGTCTCCTTGTTCAGCGATGCGATGCTTTCCAAGATGAGGTCCACCTTGCCCCTTAGGATAGCTTCCGATTCGTCTCGCGACACTGGTTTCCCTTG
>JAHEIA010000162.1 GCA_024639625.1 Chromatiales bacterium | reverse complement strand
TTCCCCGGGCCGGCGATGGGTACAGCGAAAATAGGGTCGATTTGTTACCCATTTAATTCTAGACTCATCGGGCGGCCGCACAAGGTATCCGGCAGGCCACGACAGCGACAGCAGAGTTTTTGCCCGCGGCACCGGAGACCATCGACCCGGCCAATTTGATCCAGCGATCCGAAGGAATATCTAGATATGAAAGTGCGTATCGGTATCAACGGTTTCGGCCGCATGGGGCGTCTCGGACTCCGCGCGGGCTGGGCCTTCGACGGGCTCGAGTTCTCCCATATCAACGAGATCGCGTGCGACGCAGCGGGCTCTGCCCACCTGTTGAAGTTCGATTCAGTGCATGGGATCTGGCCACACGACTGCGGCGCGGATGGCGAGTCGATCGCCATCGATGACAAGCGGATCGGTTACAGCTCCCACCGCAGCATCGACGACTGCGACTGGTCCGGCTGCCATATCGTCATCGACGCCACGGGAAAACACCGGAAGCCGGAAAAGCTGCAGGCCTACTTCGAGCAAGGGGTGAAAAAGGTGATCGTGGCGGCACCAGTGGACGGCGCCTTGAACATTGTGACCGGGGTCAATCACCACCTCTACGACCCGAAAGAGCACCACCTGGTGACCGCCGCTTCCTGCACCACCAACTGCCTCGCCCCCGTGGTCAAGGTGATGCACGAACAGATCGGGATCGTGCACGGCACCATGACCACGATCCACGATATCACCAACACCCAAACCATCGTCGACAAGGGTCACAAAGACCTGCGCCGGGCCCGCGCCTGCGGTCAATCCTTGATCCCAACCAGCACCGGCTCGGCCAAGGCCATCACCAAGATCTTTCCCGAACTCAGGGGCAAGCTCAATGGGCTCGCGGTACGCGTTCCTTTGCTCAATGCCTCACTGACCGATTTCGTGTTCGAGGCGGCACGCCCGGTCACCGAGGAAGAGGTCAACAGCTTCTTCGTCGAGGCGGCGCACGGCGAGCTTGCGGGGATCCTGGGATTCGAGCAGCGCCCATTGGTGTCGGTGGATTTCAAGGACGACCCGCGTTCCTCCATCGTCGACGGCCCCTCCACCATGGTCATCGACCGTACCCAGGTGAAGGTGCTGGCCTGGTACGACAACGAATGGGGCTATGTGAACCGCATGCTGGAGTTGACGCAGATGGTGGCACTCAGCTTGTGAGGGAATGGTTGATGGTGCCCATATTCGGCTGGACGGTATTGCGCTGAAGTCCGCGTTAAGCGTAGGGGTGGTGTGAGAATCTTTGTTCGCCCCGTGAGCAGGAGAAGACAGGGGGTGTAAATGCAGAGGCTTACACCCTCACCCCAGCCCTCTCCCTCGAGGGAGAGGGGGACTCCTCCGTAGGTCGCTCGTTACGAGGAATCGAGTGGCTCGGGAGGAGCGGACTCGATCCAAGGCCAAGGGTAGAAGGGCGCCACGTATTCCCGCGTCCACCAATCACCGGTTGCACGGCGTTCGGCTGGAGAGGTAAAACGATAGCGGTAGAGCGCTGCCCGCAGATACCGAGGGGGCTTTTCGGAAAACGGATTGCTGCCCAGCAAGGCGGTTACCGACGGCGAACCCTCCAACAGCCGGTCGAGGAAGGCCTCGTACCACAGCGCGTGGACCGGGTGAAACCCGAGCGGCAGGAACCACAGCATCCAGTCGAGCCGTGGTTGATGCGGTACCAGGAAGGCGGGACGCTGTGCCGGGTCCCCCGGCTTGTACTTGAAGGCATAAGACCGCCAGAGCTCGCCGTCGGCGGAGCCCTCGATGACCACCTCCAGGCGCTCCTCCTTCATGGTTGGAAAAACATGGTACTTGTTGACGACACGGAAGGGGGCGAACCAGTCCATCGCCTGCGCCACCGGTTGCGGGCCCCGCCGACCACTAAACATCTCCCAGATCTGCAATCCGCTGACGGAAAGCAGCGCGAGGGCGAGCAGCCCGAGCGCCGGATTGAGCAGCCATCGAGGGATCGCAAGCCGGGGGGACTGCCCGCCTCTTTGCAGCCAAGCCACGAGCCGACTCGGCAGAGCGCGGCGCAGCGCCTGGTCGTCGAACAGAAACAGGCAAAGAAAGATTGTCAACAGGTTGAAGAAGTTGTGGTTGCTGGTCAGCAGAATCAGCAGCTGCAGCCCGATGGTCACCCAGGCGGCGAAAAACCTCGGCCCCCGGGAAAGAAACATCAAGAACGGCACCACCAGTTCAGCGAAAAAGACCAGCCCCACCCCCGCCTGCAGCACGCCCTCGGGGAGTTGGTGGGCGTACCAGGCGCCGGCATGCGGCAGCGGCTGGACCTCAAAATAGGCCGCGAGCGCGGTGAAGCCAACCCAGCTCGGATCCTGACTCAGCAACTTGGCGGCGCCCGACAGAAAGCGCAGGCGGAACAACAGCCAGCGGTAGAGCCAGATCACGATTCGTCGGCCGGAAGGCAGGAAGATGGCGAGAAACCCACCCTCCAGCAGTAGGTAGTCCCATTGGAAATTCATGAACACCCAGCCCGCGTGGAACAGGGAGAGGTAGAGGGCAAACAGCAGGCTCAGGCTGGTCCGGGGTAGGATATTGAAGAACAGCAGCAGGGCGAACAGGCTACCGGCGACAGGGGCAAACTGCAGCGTGGTGTCGCTGGCGTCGAACCAAAACAAAGACGGGTGCTGCCAGAAGCCTCCCCCCCCGAATTCGGCTGCGATACGTTCGAGCCGTTCTGCCAAGGGTAGTATGCCGTCACTACCGGCGAGGCCGAGGATCTGCGGCCACAGCGAGACGAAGGCTGCGAGATAGACCAACGCGAGCAGCCGCAGGAACAACGCGGATACGAGCACATAGTCATCCGCAGGCTGGAAGGGAACGCGCCGCAGCCACCCGGGCAATGCGCGCAGCCGGTTCATCACTAATCCGCGACGACCCTCAATCGACCCGGTGCAGGATGCTGCATCGGCCACGACTCGCCGGAAGCGAAAGCAAGCGCATTATTTCGCCGCGGTATCACCCTCGGCCAGGTGCTCCGCAAGCAGTTCGGTGAGCCCGATCACCTCGAGATCCATCTCGTTGTGCTCCAGCCCCTCCTCCAGGATGATACGGCAGTTGGCGCAGGCGGTGACCAGACGGTCCGGCTTGACGGCATTCAGCTGCCGCTTCTTGCGTTCGAACACCTTGAGCCGCAATTCTTCCGTCTCTTCCTGGGCGCTGACGCCTCCACCACCGCCGCAGCACCAGTTCATCACACCCGCATCCGGCATCTCGACGAAGTTCGTCGCCACCATGTGCATCAGGTTGCGTTGCGGTTCGACCACACCGCCGCGGCGCACGATCTGGCACGGGTCGTGGAAGGTGAGCCTCTCGTCGGTGGTGCTGTCCACCTTCAGCCGCCCCTCGGCGCGGAACTGATCGAGGACCTCCAGGATATGCACCACGTCGAAGTTCGGCTTGCGGCCGATCAGGTTCGGGGCATCCCAACGGATCGCCATGAAGGCGTGACCACACTCGGGGCTGATTACATATTTGACGCCGAGTTCTTCCGCGGCGTTGACGACCCGGCTGACCAACTCGCGGGCGATCCCCGAATCACCGATCTGGATGCCGCTGTTCGTCGCCTCGAAGGCCTTGCTGCTGATGGTCCAGGTCCTTCCGGCCTGGTGGAAGATACGGGCGATCGCTTCGATGTACTCGGGAAAATTGACCACCTCCATGGAGGAGAACAAGACCATGTAATCGGCGCCCTGCTGATCCATGGGCATTTCCCAGCCGGTCGCCTTTTCCACATGTTTGATCTGGGCCTCCAGGGTGTGCAGGGTAATGCCCATGGGACTGCCGATCTCGAGCGCTCGGCGGGTCGCCCCCTGCAGTCCCTCCGGGGTGTAGCCTGCCGCGGCGAAGGCCTCGCGGGATTTGCGAATCATGTACGCGATATCGTTGCCGACCGGACAGACCATCGAGCATCGCCCGCACAGGGTGCAACTTTCGTACAACATCTCCTGCCATTCGGCGAAATCCTGCTCGGTGACCTCTTTGAGGATCCCCAGACCCTTGCCCAGTTTCCCCCAGAAAGTGTTCTCCTGCTGCCACACCCGGCGCATCGGCTCAACCTTGTAGATCGGCGTGTAGCGAGGGTCGCCGGTCTCGGTGTAGAACAGGCAGGCCTCGGCGCATAATCCACAGTGCACGCAGCTCGAGAAATAGGATGCAATCTTGGCGTCGATCTGCGATTTGAGAACCTCTTTGCCGCGCTCGACATTGTGTTCGGTGACGACTTCGGGCATTGGTATCTCCTTCCCGGACTCAGGCATTGATGCCCTTGCGGGCCATAGCGGCACCGGTGTAGCTACGGCTGATCGCGAACGTGAACGCATGCATCAGGCGGCTGAACGGGAAATAGATCATCAGCACTTCCACGGTAAGCATGTGAATCGCCCGCAGGCTGTCGTGATGCTGGAACAGCGCCATGCATCCCGTGAACATGGCGATGAATGTCAGGATCACGGCAAGGTGGTCGTCCAGGGTGGAGATACGCCGCATGACCGGGTGCATCACCCGACGCAGCCACACCAGGATCAGCCCGGCAAAGGCAAAATTCGCGGCGAGGATAAAGGCCCAGTAGGGTACCGGCGTCCAACCGAACCCGAGCAGCCGCTCCTCGATGAACAGGACGTGAGGCGCCGCAAAAAACAGCAGGACGAACAGCCCGAGATGAAACATGTAGCCGGCAACCAGGTGGAAGGCTGCGCCACGGGTAAATCCCGGGGCGGTCCAAGAGCGTGTAACCAGGGTTCGCAGCGCGCCCCCGAGCCCTTCGCGCCGCGGCGGCGCGAGGTCTGTGCGCACGCCGCTGCGGAAGACATCCAGCAACCGCAGAACGACACCGACCACGAAGATGGTTAGCGCTATGTACCAGAGCGGCCCTTCAACAAACTCAAGAAACATGGCCCTACCCCTCCTTCTGTTTGGCGCCCGGCGAACCGAACCCCTTGAAGTCGATGTCGTCGTGGCGTTTCACCTCTTCCAACGCGTTGGGCGCTACACCGACCATTCCCGCCTTTTCCATCTCCGCGAACCAAAGGTCGTGGTGCTCCTTGGCCCAATTGGCATCGACGTAACCCTGAGTCATCGCCTCGATCGCGCCCTCCATCCCGATGGTGCCGATATAGATGTGACCGAGGGATGCTGTGATGAACAAGATGGCGACAACCCCGTGGACCACATGTGCCCACTCCATGATCTCCCGGCCTTGCCCAAAGACCGGAAAATTGAGCACCAGACCGGAGCCGGAAATGGCGATGCCGAACACCACCACCATCCAGAACCAGCTCTTCTGGCCGCCGTTGTAGTAGCCGGAACTTGCGGGCATGCCCTTGAGCAGCCCGCCCGCCTTCGCGAACCATTTGACGTCGACCATGTTGGGGCTGTTGCCGCGCAGGAACAGCAAGATCATGAGCACCACGGCGAGCGGGAAGATCGGTCCGAACAGGTTGTGGATCTCCTTGCTGGCAGCCGCCGTGGCGGAGAAGCCCTCGGGACCCAGCAGCGGGATCAGAACGAAGCGTCCGTAGAGCAGCACCAGACCGGTGACCGCCTCGATCACGAAAATAGTTCCGGCAAACCAGTGAACCACGCGCTGGTTGACAGAGAACCGGGGCACCAGCTTACCGGAACGTCCTCCCTCGAGCGGAACCTTTCCCCGAATCAAGCGGAACAGGGCGATGAAGGCGGTCACGCCGACCAGCAACCAGCCACCGATCGGCACCAGCTGTTGCATGCGGAATTGGCGCCATCGTTCTCCGTAGGGGTTGATAAAGACCGAGCCGTCCACCGCTTGCACCTGGCTGACGCCTGCGCTGGCCCCGTCGCGTTGGCGCACCTCGTTCCACAGTTGCGCACCCGGGTTCGGCACCGCTCCCGGCCCATCCACCAAGGCTACCGCATAGGGGATCAGGGGCAGAATGATAACCAGGGACAGGATGAGCACGAGGACGCGTCGCATCACCGTCCTCTTCTTCGCGTTTTTGTTCATCTGCGCCTCACACTTCCTGACATCACACACAGCAAACCCGCTTCCTGTGGGAGGCGCGGACGCCCCCACAGGCGCGGATGGGATGAATGGGGCCTTCCGCTGGCCACCATGTGGAGCGCGGCCTATTCCTCGCTACTGGCCTTACCGGACATATCCCTTCCGCTACGGATCCCCGGTTTCCCGTAGGCAACCCCCCAGGCCCAGGCAATACCCGGGCTGGCCCGGCCGACCGAACGCTGGCGGAAGATGTCGGACACGACGTTGCCGTCGCCTGCCAGCAGCGCCTTGGTGGCGCACATCTCCGCGCATAGCGGCAGTTTGCCCTGCGCAAGGCGGTTGCTGCCGTATTCGCGGAACTCCTCGGCGCTGTTGTCCGGCAGCGGGCCGCCGGCGCAGAAGGTGCACTTGTCCATCTTCCCTCGGGATCCGTAGGCTCCACCCTCGGGGAACTGTGGCGCGCCGAAAGGACAGGCGTAGAAGCAATACCCACATCCGATGCAGATGTCCTTGTCATGCAATACGACACCGTCGTCCGTGGTATAGAAGCAGTCCACCGGACAGACCGCCGAACATGGCGCATCGGAGCAGTGCATGCAGGCTACGGAAAGGGATCGCTCACCAGGAGAGCCATCGTTGATGCTCACCACGCGACGGCGATTGATCCCCCAAGGGACTTCGTTCTCGTTCTTGCAAGCGGTTACGCAGCCATTGCACTCGATGCAGCGTTCTGCGTCGCAGAGAAATTTCATTCGTGCCATTTCAATCTCCCATCATCAAGCGCGGCTGATCTTGCACAGAGAACACTTGGTCTCCTGCATGGCCGTTACCGAGTCGTAGCCGTAGGTGAAGGCGGTGTTGGCTGCCTCGCCCAGCACGTAAGGGTCGGACCCTTGCGGATACTTGTCGCGCAGGTCCACGCCCTCGAAGTGGCCGCCGAAGTGGAAGGGAAGCCAGACTACGCCCCTGGCTACTCCGTCCTGGGTGACTTTGGCCATAACCTTGATCCTGGCGCCCTCCGGACTTGCCACCCAGATCTGATCCCCGTGCTTGATCCCGGCGTCGTTCGCATCTGCGATGTTGATCTCGGCGAACATGTTTTGCTGCAGTTCCGCCAGCCAAGGGTTGGAGCGCGTCTCGTCCCCGCCGCCTTCGTACTCGACCAGGCGGCCGCTGGTCAT
>JAHEIA010000161.1 GCA_024639625.1 Chromatiales bacterium | reverse complement strand
TCGATCGTCGGGGGCAGCGCGTCGATCAGCTCGACCACATGGTCGACAGCGGAAAGCACGGCCGGACGCAGTGCCTTCTTGTAGCCAGGTAGGGTGCGCAGGAGCGGGTCGGTGCCGTCTACGGCCCGCTCGGTCGCCAATTCCACCAGGGGCTCCGGATAGCGCCCCGGGGTAACCGCTGCGCGTTCGAACAGGGAATGGAAAAGTTTCAACATGGATCGCCCTATTTCTTGATCGTCCGCGCAGGCAGCGGGTTCCGTGGTCGCTGCTCCGTGCCAAGCAAGGTTGGCAATGGCTCAGCCCTTGATGCACACGAGGGGCTCAAGCCGGGCCACTCTGTGCGAAAGCCCTGCGCGCTCCGCCGCTGCGACCACGTCACTCACGTCCTTATACGCACCGGGGGCCTCTTCCGCCACACCGCGCAGCGAAGGGCTGCGGATGATGATACCGCGTTGCGCCAGCTCCTCCACCAGCCCGCGACCATGCCAGCGTTTGGCGGCTGCGCGCCGGCTCATGGCGCGTCCCGCGCCGTGGCACGAGGAGCTGAAAGCGCGCGCCTCAGCCTCCCTGGTTCCGGCAAGAATGTACGAGGCTGTGCCCATCGAGCCGCCGATCAATACCGGTTGCCCGGTCTCCTGAAAGACCGCGGGCAGGTCGGGGTGTCCGGGGCCGAAAGCCCGGGTGGCGCCCTTACGGTGTACGAACAGCTGCCGTGTCGCGCCGTCGCCGCGATGTTCTTCGACCTTGCAGGTGTTGTGGGACACGTCGTAAAGCAGGTCTAGCCTTGCCGCGGGGAATACCCGATCGAAGGCCTGCCGCGTCAGGTGGGTGATGATCTGGCGATTGGCCAGGGCGCAGTTGATCGCCGCGCGCATGGCCCCCAGATAGCTGCGCCCTACCGGCGATTCAATCGGCGCGCAGGCCAACTCCCGATCGGGCAACCGTATGCCGTGCTGGCCCGCCGCGATCGCCATCTTCTTCAGGAACTCGCTACCGATCTGATGCCCGAGGCCGCGCGATCCGCAGTGGATGCTCACCAGGATGTCGCCGATATTGACTGCGAAACGCTCGCCGATCCACGGGTCGTAGACCTCCGTTACGACCTGAACCTCGAGGTAGTGGTTGCCGGAGCCCAGGGTGCCCATTTCGTCCCGTTGCCGTTCTTTGGCGCGTTTGGATACCTGGTCGGGCAGGGCGCCCGACATGCAGCCCTGTTCCTCGATGCGCTCCAGGTCCTGCGCCTGTCCGTACCCCTGGGCGACCGCCCAGGACGCGCCCCCGGTGAGCATCGCATCCATCTCCCGGCCGCTGAGGTGGATGCGCCCGGTGCTGCCCAGGCCAGCGGGGACCGAACGTGCGAGTTCCTCGGCGAGGTGCTCCCCGTGCGCATCCAGGTCCTCCCTGCGCAGGCCGGTGTGCAGGCTGCGCACCCCGCAGGAGATGTCGAAGCCGACGCCTCCGGCGGACACCACCCCGCCTTGGGCGGGATCGAAGGCAGCGACGCCGCCGATGGGGAAACCGTAGCCCCAGTGGGCGTCCGGCATAGCAAAGCAGGCCTTGACGATCCCGGGGAGCCTGGTCACATTGGCCGCTTGCTCAAGCACCTTCTGGTCCATTCCCCGGATGAGTTCCGCACTGCCGTAGAGGATCGCTGGCACCCGCATGTCGCCGCTCACCGGGATCTCCCACTCGAATTCCGAACGTTGGATCAGCTTGCCGAAGTCGGCCATGGTCGAACTCCTGTTCGTTCGCTATACGTCTACCACGCACTGGGCCAGCCAGTTCCCCCCTTCCCGGGCCACGCGCAACCCGGTGTAGGTGGCGCCCTTTACTTCTACCGCAGGGTGATGGCGCCGCAGATCGATTGGCTCGCCCCAGGCGGTGGCCCGCAGTTGATGGTCTTCGAATATCACTTGAAAACGGCTGAACAGCATCCTGCGCACGGCCATCTCGTAGACCAGCGCGTTCAGCCAATCGGTTAGCAGCAGTTCCCGATCCGGGGCGGCGCAGCGAATCGCTACTGCCTCTTGCGCTCTCACCCGTCGCGGGTCGCTGATCACGGCCGTCATCGCCAGTGCCGTCTGCGCGAAGGCCTCCTCTATCGTCGGGCCTACACCGCGTACGCCGACGTCCGCCTGGTGGTGGAAATGCTCCCAGTAAGCAGCGCTCACGATCATTGTCTCCGGTCCGCTGCACAGACCTCTATCAAGATTCTAGCAGCGCAGCCCCCGTGCGCGGGGTAAGCTACGCACAGCGGGGCGTGGGACGCCGGGGTGGAAGAAGCGGAAGACCAGGTGAAGGGGCAGGACGAAGAACACAGGAATACAGCGGAGATCGAGGCGCGGCTGCTCGCTCTGATCCGTGAGGTTCTCGGTGAACGGAAGCTGGAGAGGCTGAGTACCGCCTGCGTGATCGGTTTGGACAGCTCTTTCGACAGGGACCTGGGACTCGACAGTCTGGGTCGCATGGAACTCATGATGCGAGCGCAGCGCGCATTTGGGGTCAGCCTCACGGATCAGGTTCTGGCGAGCGCCGAGACGCTGCGAGATCTGTTACAGGCGATCCTTGCCGCGGCGCCGTCGCGCACCGTGGGAGCGATCTTGCGCGAGGAGCCGGCCAGCGAATCGGCGGCAGAGGATCTGCCGCGGTCCGCCTTGACGCTGCTGGAGGTGCTCGATTGGCACCTCGCTGTCCACCCGGAAAAGATCCACATCCAGCTCTACGGTGATTCGCCGGAGCCCGAACCGATCAGCTACCAGGCGCTGGCGGCGGGTGCGCGCCGCCTCGCGGACGGTTTGCTCGCCCACGGGCTGCAACCGGGACAGTCGGTTGCCATCATGCTGCCGACCGGGCGGGAGTACCTGTTCAGTTTTTTCGGTATCCTCATGGCGGGCGGCGTCCCGGTGCCGATCTACCCGCCCGCGCGCCCCTCCCAGTTGGAGGACCATTTGCGCCGGCACGCGGGTATTCTCGACAACGCCCAGGCGATCCTGCTGGTCACTGTCGAGCAAGCCCGCAACGTGGGGCGCTTACTGCTGTCCAAGGTCGCCACTCTGCGCGAAGTGGTGACCTTTGCTTCCTTGCCGCCGGCGACCGAGGGGGGGCGAGCGGCGCTGAGCTTGCGCAGCGATGCGATCGCCTTTCTGCAGTACACCTCGGGGAGTACGGGAAATCCGAAGGGCGTGCAGCTCAGCCACGCCAACCTTCTGGCCAACATCCGCGCCATGGGCCGGGCGGTAGACGCCCGGCCGGGGGACGTCTTCGTCAGTTGGTTACCCCTGTACCACGATATGGGCCTCATCGGTGCCTGGCTGGGGTCCCTTTACCACGGATTTCCCTTGGTGCTGATGTCACCGCTGAGCTTTCTCGCCCAGCCCGAGCGCTGGTTATGGGCGATCCACCACCACCGGGGCACCCTGTCGGCGGCGCCAAACTTCGCCTACGAGATGTGCCTGCGCAAGATCGCCGAATCGGCTCTCGAGGGATTGGACTTGGAGACCTGGAGACTGGCCTTCAACGGTGCGGAGCCGGTAAGCCCGCAGACGGTGCGGCGCTTCAGCGCGCACTTCCGCCGCTACGGTCTTCGCGCCGAAGCAATGGCGCCGGTGTACGGCCTCGCGGAGTCATCGGTAGGGCTGGCGTTTCCTCCCCTCGGGCGCCGTGCTCCCATCGACCGCGTGCAGCGCGATCGCTTGCAGCGGCGGGGCGAGGCGGTGCCGAGCGAGGATCCCGCTGCCGAGGCGGACGAGTTCGTCGCCTGCGGTCGGGTGCTGGAGGACCATCAGATCCGGATCGTGGACGCCCTGGGCCGCGAGCTGCCCGAGCGGCGGGAAGGTCAACTGCAGTTTCGCGGGCCGTCCTGCACCCGCGGCTATTTCCGTAACTCTGCGGAGACCGCGCGCTTGTTCGACGGCGAGTGGTTGAATTCGGGCGACCGAGCATATCTCGCCGGCGGCGAGGTCTACCTGACGGGCCGCAGTAAGGACCTCATCATCCGCGCCGGAAGAAACATCTATCCCTACGAAGTCGAGCAGGCGGTTGGGGAGGTGCCGGGGATTCGCAAGGGTTGCGTCGCGGTGTTCGGGGTGCGCGAGTCGGCGACCCAGACCGAAAGGATCGTGGTGCTGGCCGAGACCCGGGAGAACGACAGCGGCCGCCAGGATCAGTTGCGGGAAGAGGTCGCACGGGTCGCGACGGACCTGCTGGGGATGCCGCCGGATGAGGTAGTGCTGGCGCCGCCGCACAGCGTGCTCAAGACCTCGAGCGGGAAGATTCGGCGCGCCGCCAGCCGGGACATGTACGAGCAGGGTACCGTCGGGCGTGCGACCGCTCCGGTCTGGATTCAGGTCCTACGCCTGCTGGCTTCGTCGCTGCCCGTGCTCTTGCGGCGTCTCGCTCATGGCCTCACGGAACGCGCCACCGCGGTCTATCTTTGGCTGATCTTTGGGCTGCTGGCGATTCCGGTCTGGCCCTTGATCCTGGTCCTCCCGGGGCGCGATCGGCGTTGGTCGGTGCTGCGCGGGGCGGCTCGTCTGCTGGCTTCTCTTGCTCGCGTGCCGGTTTCTCTGTCCGGGAAAGAACATCTCTTGCAGGCCGGCCCGAGCGTGCTGGCCGCCAATCATGCGAGCTACCTCGACGGCATAGCTCTGGTCGCGGCGCTGCCGGTGCGGGTGGCCTTCGTCGCCAAGTCCGAGTTGCGCACTTGGTGGCCGGTGAGGAGGTTTCTCGAGCGCATCGGCTGCGTGTTCGTCGAGCGTTTCGACGCCCGGGCGGGGGTGGCGGATGCGCGGGCTCTGGTGAGCCGGGCGCGTGAAGATCATCTGCTATTCTTCCCGGAAGGCACCTTTACCGGCCGCGCGGGCCTGCTCCCGTTCCGCATGGGGGCGTTCGTGGTCGCCAGCGAGGCGGGTGTCCCGGTCATCCCGGTTAGCATCCGCGGTACCCGCGGCGTATTGGCGGATCGGGTCTGGTTTCCGCGCCGTGGTCAGATCAAGGTAATCGTGAGCCCCCCGCAGAAGCCGGCAGACCGGGAGTGGAGTTCCGCGTTGCACCTGCGCGATGCGGTGCGCCGGGAGATCCTCCGGCAGAGCGGGGAACCCGATCTATAGGGCGCGCAAACCACGGGATCGGCGGTGCGGATCTGGTGATGGATTGAGTAGGATCTCGATACGGATGGAGTCGATTCTTCGAGAGCCCTGCGGTATTGGTAACATACTGGAGATTGAGCATGATCCATTTTCGGACACTTTGTGCAGCCATGGCATTGGCTGCGTCGGTGGCGGCCCAGACGGTTGCCTCGGAACTTTATATCTACCCGACCAAGGGGCAGGCCACAGAGCAGCAGGAGCAAGACAAGTACGATTGCCATGCGTGGGCCAAACAACAGACCGGGTTCGATCCTTCCGCGGGCATGGTCGCCAGTTCGCCGCCGCCGTCCTATCAGGAGCCCACAGCGAGCGTCGGCCGGGGGGCTGTGACCGGCGCGGTTGGCGGCGCCTTGATCGGTGGTATCGCGAACGACAACTGGGGAAAAGGCGCGGCCATCGGCGCACTGGGGGGCGGCATTTTTGGCGGCGCCCGGCGCAGCAACCAGCAGGCCGCCCAAGCCCAGGCGCAGGCGGATTGGAGCCGCCAGCAGCAGGCCCAGTACGAGCAGCAGCGGAAGAGCTACAATCGGGCCTTTTCGGCTTGCCTGGAAGGTCGCGGATACACGGTCAAATAGGCATTTAATCTCGGAGAACGCAATGAAGAATCTGAAGCTAATTCTGATAGTCATGTTCGGCGGTACGGCGGTTGCGGGAAGCTTGCCGGCGGCCTCCGAAGCCCCGCCGGTGCAGCAATTGCTCTGTGCCGTCATCTCTACCGCCTCTTGCGCCCCCGCATCTGCATGCACCACGGGTGTGGCCGAGGACCTCAACCTGCCGCAGTTCATCCGCATCGATTTCGCGCAGAAGAAGATCCAGGGGGTGCGTCCCAGCGGTGAAGACACCAGCTCCATCATCGAGAGCAGCTACCACCACGAAGGTATGCTGGTGCTGCAGGGGATGGAGAATCGACAGGGGTGGACGATCGCGATTCACGAGGCAGACGGAAAGATGACCGCCAGCGCGGCGGGAAAAGAATCCGTGCTCGTCGCCTTCGGCGCCTGCACGGTTCCCTAGGTTCCAGTCGCTGCATGCCCAGCGGGCTGGCTCGCCGGGCGAGCAGCCGCCGGCACCCCCCTAGGTGTAGCTAGAGAGTGTGCGTCCTGGATATGAGCTTCTATAGTTGGAGAGAGTCGGTGACCGGAGAGCGGACGGCAATGCAAATGGGGAAATTGCTCGCGTTAGCTTTGGTGCTGGGCGTCTGGTGGACGGCATCGGTGGCCGGCGCGGATCGCTATGCCTTGGACAGGGTGCATACCCAGATCCTGTTCTTCGTCGACCATCTGGGGTTCTCCAAATCGCAAGGCGAGTTCCGCGATTTCGACGGACATTTCGTCTTCGATCCGCAGGACTGGAGCCGGTCCTCCGTGGCGGTGCAGGTGCGCACCGCGAGCATCGACATGGATGACTACGAATGGGACAAGCACCTGCGTGGAAAAGATTTCTTCGACGTCGCTCAGCATCCGGAGATGACCTTCCGGAGCCTGCGGGTAGAGCGCACCGGCGATAGCGAGGGCGTGATCCATGGCGAGTTGAGCCTTTTGGGGGAAAGCCGACCCGTGGCGCTTCACTTCACCTTCAACAAGCAGGGAGTGCACCCAATCAGCAAGCAGTACGTGGCGGGTTTCTCCGCTCACGGGGTGATCCGGCGTTCCGAATTCGGCATGCAATACGGCATTCCGATGGTGTCCGACGAGGTTCAGGTGCGCCTCGAGGTCGAAGGATTCCGTCAGCCGGAATAGCCTTTGCTGCGCAATTCTTCGCAACGCTGGGGCGGGGTGGCGATGTCGCTGCACTGGGGCATGGCGGCGCTGGTTGTGGTGCTGGCCGTTCTCGGTTGGACCGCTGTGAGCCTGCCGCTGTCACCGCTCAAACTCAAGGTCTTCTTCTGGCACAAGTCTCTCGGCATCCTGGTGTTGCTGCTGGTGGTACTGCGCCTGGCCTGGCGTTGCAGCGACAGGGTCCCCTCCAAGCCGCAGGGTATAAGGCCCTGGGAACGGCTCGCGGCAGGGGTAGTGCACGGCCTGCTCTATCTGCTGTTGTTCGCCATGCCGCTCAGCGGCTGGGTGAACAA
>JAHEIA010000160.1 GCA_024639625.1 Chromatiales bacterium | reverse complement strand
CTCCATGGTGTGCGGTGACGGTTCCTGTATGGGGTGCGGCGAGAAATCCGCTATCCATCTCTTCACCTCCACGGTAACCGCGTTGATGCAGCCGCGGGTAAAGCAGCAGCTGCATAAGATCGACGACTTGATCCAGCGCTTGGAGAAGCACATTCGCCTCAAGCTGGCGGAAGGCATGGATCTGAGCAACGTGGCGGCGATCCGCGAGGCGACGGAGTCCCATAAGGACTCCGACCTGACGCTGGCCGAGCTAACGTCCACCCTGGATCCGGAACACAAGGCCGAACCGGTAGACCCGGAGTGGTTGCGCTGGGCCAGCCAGCTGCTAGAGAAGTTGCGTCATCTCAAATGGCTCTACACGGAGGGGCGTACCCGCCAGGGCCGAGCCAACATGGGCATGCTCAATGCGACTGGATGTACCTCGGTGTGGGGTTCCACGTACCCCTTCAATCCCTACCCATTCCCCTGGAGCAACCACCTGTTCCAGGATTCCACTTCCGTCGCGATGGGCGTGTTCGAGGGGCACATGGCCAAGATGGCGGAAGGATTCAAGGCCATTCGCATGGCGGAGCTCGAACTCGAGGGCAAATACAATGCCCAGGAACAGCAGAGCTTCTTCACCTATTTCAACTGGAAACAGTTCAGCGAGGAAGAGTGGCGTCTGTGTCCGCCGGTGGTGGCGGTGGGAGGGGACGGCGCCATGTACGACATCGGGTTCCAGAACCTGTCTCGGGCGCTGATGTCGGGAATACCAGTCAAGGTCATGGTGCTCGACACCCAGGTCTATTCCAATACCGGGGGCCAGGCCTGCACCTCGGGCTTCATCTCCCAGGTCTCGGACATGGCGCCCTTCGGCAAGGCGTGGAAGGGTAAGGAAGAGACGCGCAAGGAGATGAGCCTGATCGGCATGGCCCACCGCACCGCCTATGTGCTCCAGGGTGCCATCTCCAACGTCACCCATCTGCTGGAGGGCTTCATCGAGGGTCTCAACAGCCGCCGGCCGGCCCTGTTCAACATCTATTCCGCATGCCAGCCCGAGCACGGCATCGCCGACAACGCCTCGCGAGAGCACAGCAAACTGGCGGTGGAGGGACGGGCCTACCCGCTGTTCAAGTTCGACCCGGACGCCGGTGAGACGCTCCAGGAATGCTGCAGCCTCGACGGCAATCCCGAACTGGACGACGATTGGCCGAGTTACAGCCTGCAGTACCAGACCGAGAACGGGCAACCAGCGGCGCTGGAGGTACCCATGACGTTCGCCGACTTCGCGATGACCGAGGGTCGTTTTCGCAAGAACTTTCGCAAGGCGCCGCCGGATACCTGGAACGACGACATGGTGCCCTTGGTCGAATTTCTCGATCTGGAAGACGACGAGCGGGAAGGCAAGTACCCCTACATTTGGGGCGTTGACCCGAAAAATCACCTGATGCGGGTGCTGGTCTCGGAGGGCTTGGTTCGCTCGACCGCGGAACGGCGCCTGTTTTGGCGTCAGTTAAAGTCTTTGGCGGGCCTCTACAAGGTCGTGGATGTCGATGCCCTGGTGCAGCAGACCAAGGCGGAGATGGCGCAGCGGCTCACCGCGAGCCTGTTTTCGCTGGCCAGCAGCGGCAATCTGAGCGGGCTCTCCGACCTTGCGCTCGGCGCACCCGGACCCGCAGCGGCAGCCGGTGAGGCGGCCGGCGGAGCGGCGGGAGACTACGAGCCGGTGTGGATAGAGACCCCGGAGTGCACCGCTTGCGACGAATGCACCACCATCAACCCCAAGATCTTTGCCTACAACGACGACAAGCTGGCGACCGTGATCAATCCCCAGGGCGGGCCCTATCGCGATATCGTGAAGGCGGCCGAGAAGTGCACCGCGGGGTGCATTCACCCGGGAACTCCGTGGAATCCCGCGGAAAAGGACCTAGAGAAGCTGCTCAAGCGGGCGGCGAAATACCAATAGCCGGGCAAGCCGTCGGACACCGTCACTTCGGAGCGATCGAATATGTGGATGCGTAGCAGCACGATGCCGGCGCTGCCGGGGGCAGCCTCGCGGCTTGTGTTACCCCGCGCGCGAAATGGCGGTGTCATGCCATGACCCTGGGGAGGCTGTTTCGCCGCAAGACCTTCGATCACGGAGTGCATCCGCGGGACTTCAAGGACCTCACCAGCGGGTTGGCCATCCGCAGGCTGCCTTTCGCGCCGCGCCTGACCTTGCTCTTGTCACAGCATGCGGGGGCGCCCTCGCGGCCCTTGGTGCGACCGGGTCAGGAGGTGGTGCGCGGTGAGCCCGTGGCCGAGGCGGCAGGCTATGTTTCGGTGCCGCTGCACGCGCCCGCTACCGGGGTAGTCAGAGGGATCGAACTGGTGGCGACCGCGCAAGGTCCAAAGGCGCCGGCGATACTGCTCGATGTGTATCAGGGGGCGAGTCAGGAGATCCTCTACGAGGCGCCGCCGGATCTGCAAAACCTGAGCCGGGAAGACCTGCAGGGGCTGTTGCAGGGGACCGGGATCGTGGGGCTGGGGGGCGCGGCCTTTCCGACGCACGTCAAACTGCGCCCGCCGGAAGACGCGGTTCTGGATACACTGATAGCCAACGGGTGCGAGTGCGAGCCCTACCTCACCTGCGATCACCGGATCATGCTGGAGCGCACCGACGATTTGATCGCCGGCACGCAACTGATGATGCGTGCGCTGGATGTGCACCGGGCGATGATCGGTGTCGAAGACAACAAACGGGACGCGGTAAAGGCGATCCGCTCGAAGATTCCTGCGAACAGCGGGATCAGCGTCCACGCGGTCGAGACCAAGTATCCGCAGGGAGCGGAGAAGATGCTGATCGAATCCCTGCTCCGGCGCCAGGTGCCATCGGGTGGGTTGCCGTCTGCGGTCGGCGTTGCGGTGTTCAACGTCGGGACCCTGGCCGCAATCGGCGACCTCCTACCGCGCGGGCGGGGGCTTGTCGAGCGCCTGGTAACCGTCTCCGGCACCGGTGTCAGCCGCCCCGGCAATTACCTGGTTCCTCTCGGTACCCCGGTGCGCTATCTGCTCGAGCACGCCGGTGCCAAGCCGGAGGCGCATGAGGTGATCCTTGGAGGACCCATGATGGGCATGTCGGTCGCCTCGCTGGACGTTCCGGTCACCAAGGGAATGTCCGGAATGGTGGTCCTGGAGCAACGCCATAGCGACCTCAAGCCGCGTCAGGTCTTCCCGTGCATCCATTGCGCACGCTGTGTCGAGGCCTGCCCGATGCATCTCAACCCGTCGCTCATGGGGCAGCTTGCCGCCAAGCGCGAATACACGACCGTTGCCCAGGAGCACCATCTGTTCGACTGTTTCGAATGCGGGTGCTGCAGTTATGTTTGCCCGTCCAACATCCCCCTGGTGCAGTATTTCCGTATCGCCAAGGCCATCAACCGGGAGCAGGCGGCATGAGTATGCAGGATACCGATCTGCGGGTTGAGTTGCGCACCTCACCGCATCTCAAACAACCGCTGAGCGTGGATCAGATCATGCGCAACGTGGTGTATGCGCTGCTCCCGGTCAGCGGCTACGCGGTCTATGTGTTCGGCATCAGCGCCCTGGCACTCCTGGTGGTGACCACGCTTGCCTGTCTGCTGACCGAATCCCTGTTCTGCTGGTTGTCCGACCGGCCGAACTCCCTCGCGGATGGAAGCGTCGCGATCACCGGGATTCTGCTCGGCTTGACCCTGCCGCCCGGCTTCCCCCTGTGGATGGCCGCGGTGGCTGGGTTCGTCGGCGTAGGCCTGGGCAAGGCGCTGTTCGGCGGCCTGGGATTCAATGTAATGAATCCGGCATTGGTGGGACGCGCCTTTGTGCAGGCCGCCTTCCCGGTGGCGATCACGACCTGGACGCCGCCGTTCGCGCCGAACCGATTCCTGGAATTCATCCCGTCCACCCTCAGCCTGCCGTTCCTGCAGCCGCCGGACACCAGCCAGTGGAGTCAGCAGGTCGCGGTCGATGCCTTCAGCGGCGCTACACCCCTGGCGCTGCAGAAATTCCAGCACGTGGGCACTGACACCATGGACCTGTTCACCGGGGCGATTGCCGGTTCCGCGGGCGAGACCTCGGCGCTGTTGATCCTGATTTGCGGGGCGTATCTGGCGTTGCGCCGCATGATGGATTGGCGAATCCCGAGTGCGGTGCTAGCGGCTGCCGCCCTGACCAGTCTCCCGTTCTGGCTGATGGACCCGAGCCGCTACCCGGACCCGCTGTTCGTGCTGTTGTCGGGCGGTCTGATGCTGGGCGCGGTGTTCATGGCGAGTGACATGGTCGCGTCCCCGGTAACGCCGCTTGGGGTCTGGATCTACGGCGCGGTGATCGGCGTATTGACCGTCATCATCCGCCTGTTCGGTGGTCTCACGGAAGGCGTCATGTATGCCATCCTTTTGGGCAATGCCCTCTCGCCGTTAATCGCGTCGGTTACTCAGCCGCGGGTATATGGTGTACAGCGAAAAAAGGCAAAGGCAGAATGAGCGCGGCGACGACGAATGTGCGTTTGCTCGGCGCGTTTGCCAGAGGAATTGGCAGGGCCGGAGGGGAACGCCGTAGATGAGCAGCGAAGCGCAAGTCCAGCAGGCACCCGTCACGCCCAGTTTCGCCATGCTACGGACCTTGGGGAGCATCGCCACCCTGTCCGGGCTGTTGGTCGTGTTGGTCTATCATTTTACCCTGCCCATTATCGCCGAGAACCAGCGCATCGCGATCGAGAAGGCGATCTTCCAGGTGGTTCCGGGGGCGGTATCGCGCAAGGATTTCATCGCCGTGGGGGACCGGTTGCTGCCCGCCGACAGCGAAGGCGCTCAGGGCGAACGTATCTACGCCGCCTATGCTGCCGACGGCCGTCTGCGCGGCGTTGCGCTGCAGGCCGCCGCCCAGGGATACCAGGACGTGATCAAGGTTCTGTACGGATATGGACCAGAGTGCCAGTGTATCATCGGCATGAAGGTGCTGAAGATGGCGGAGACCCCCGGACTGGGGGATAAGATCGCCTCTGATCCGGGGTTTCTCCGCAACTTCGAGGCGCTCGACGCGCAAGTCGACGCCGGTGGCGCCGGCCTGGCGCATCCGATTGTAACCGTGAAGCACGGCGCGAAGACCGAGCCGTGGCAGATCGACGCCATCTCCGGTGCCACTGTGTCCTCGAAGGCCATTGGGCGGATGTTGAACGCAAGCGCGCAACACTTGATTCCGCTGATCCAGCGCGACCTGGCGCTGTTGCAGCACTCCAACTGAGTTCGACGGGAAACCGAGGCCGATGCCCACGCTACCGAACCAGGAAGAAAAGGTCACTCTTGATACGTTCCTTCGCGGCCTGTGGGAGGAGAATCCCGTGTTCGTCATGCTGTTGGGCATGTGTCCGGTATTGGCGGTGACCAACTCGGTGCGCAATGCTCTTGCCATGGGGCTGGCGACCACCTTCGTGCTCCTTGCTTCGGGAACGCTGGTGTCCTTGCTGCGCAAGCTGATACCGAAGCAGGTGCGCATCGCGGCGTATATCGTCATTATCGCGACCTTCGTCACCATCGTGGATTACACCATCCAGGCGATCAGTCTGGACCTCTACAATGCGCTTGGCGCGTTCATCCAGCTGATCGTGGTCAACTGCATTATCCTCGGCCGTGCGGAGGCCTACGCCTCCAAGCAGCGACTGGGAGCTACCTTGGTGAATGGACTGGGCATGGGAATTGGCTTTACGTTCGCCCTGCTCTGCCTCGGAGCGGTGCGCGAGCTGCTGGGCAACGGCACTCTACTGGGGCTGCAGGTCTTCTCGGATCAATTCCAGCCCTGGGTGGTGATGATCCTGCCGCCGGGGGGGTTTTTCGTCCTCGGCGCCTGGCTGCTCTTGTTCGCGTGGCTGCGCCAGCGCCGCGAGCGGAGGCTTCTGGAGCAACAAGGAGCGAGCGTCCATGGCCGCTGATTCCCTGACCTTCATCTTCCTCAACGCCGCGGTCATCAACAATTTCGTGTTGGCGCTGTTCCTCGGCATCTGTCCGTTCCTCGGGGTCTCGGCAAAGAAGCAGACCGCGTGGAACATGGGGCTGGCAACCACCTTTGTCATGCTGGTCAGCTCCACGTGCGCCTTCGGCATCAACTGGTTGCTGACCTGGCTCGACATCCAGTTCTTGCGGCTGATCTGTTATATCGCGGTGATCGCCTCCGCCGTCCAGTTGGTCGAGATGGTGATGAAGAAATTCAGCCCGGCGCTGTTTCGCGCCCTGGGCATTTACCTGCCGCTGATCACGACCAACTGTGCGATCCTGGGTCTCGCCCTGTTTCAGACCTTCCGCGAGTACAACTTCCTGCAGAGTCTGGCATTCAGCCTCGGGGCGGGGGTGGGGTTTACCTTGGCGCTGATGTTGATGGCGGGCCTGCGGGAGAAGCTCGAGCTGGCAGAAGTGCCGAGCGTTAGTCAGGGGGCGGCGCTGAGCCTGATGCTGGCCGGCCTGCTGTCCCTCGCATTCATGGGCTTTGCCGGTCTGGGCGGTTCGCATGCTTGATTATCTGCTGGCTCCCGCGCTCATTCTGCTGGTGCTCGCCGGTTGGGTCACGGTACAACGCCTCGCACTGCGCTTCGCCGAGCGGCATCCGGAATTCGGGCCTCAGCCGAGCGACGGCGAGGGTTGCGGGGCCAGCTGTTCCTGCAACGCGAGTAGCGCCTGCCAAAAGCGTCGCTGAACGCTCCGGCCCAAAGGAAGCTGGGTTTCTCCGCCGATCAGGCGCTGGCCAGCCAGCCTTGCAGCGTGTCTACGATCTGCTGGGCCTGGGCCTTGCTCGAGATATTGAACTTGGAGGCGGGCAGATATTTTCCTCCGCGTTTCTGGTAACGCCGGATGCTGTACTTCTCCGGGCCGTACTCTCCTTTGGAACGGTCCCAATCGCGGTAGCGAAACAGGATCGTTGTCCAGGCGCCCTTGGACAGGATCTGCTTGTCCAGCTCTTGCACTAGTTCGACCCCGTCCTCGGAGTAGGTCACAGTCAGTTCGTCAACGGTAGATGCCATGGCGGATCATTCTCCTGGAGAAAGAAAACCCCCGGCTTGTGGGGGTTGCGGCAGGCGACACTACCAGAAACCACGCCCGTCGTCACCGGCTGGCCTGCGACGTACCCCCTTGGCTGCGCAACAGACGCACCAAGTCCGTATCGCCACTCTGTTGCGCGATATCCAGTGGGGTTGCGCCGGCAGCGTTCAAGGCGTTTACGTCCGCGCCCTGGGCGATCAAGAACT
>JAHEIA010000588.1 GCA_024639625.1 Chromatiales bacterium | reverse complement strand
TAGTACAGGCTGCCGATGCCGGGGTAGCGGGAGAGCTCCCGATATTGTTCGGCGTCCACCGCATGATCGGCCATGGTGGCAGGGGTCAGCAGGTGCAGTACCAAGATCGCGATACCCTGGTCCTGCGCCAGCTGCGCCAGCGCCTCGGAACTCAGGCCGGTTCCGCTTCGTGGGTCGCCGGGCCCGCGGGCGCCGGCGTCGGTGACCAGTACGATGTAGCGGGCGTCAAACGGCGCCCAGTTCATGCCCTCGATCGCCTGCTTGATTCCGGCATAGGGGTCCTCGATGAAATCCTTGCTGGAGACACGAGCGGCAGAGACCTTGGCCACATCGGCGAAAAAGCCCTCCTCGGTACGGCCCTGCTCCAGGTTGGCATAGGTCTTGACCCGGTAGCGAAGCTCCGGCACGGTCTGCGGGTCGTCGCGAAACGCCACTAATCCAAAGCTTGATTCCCCGGGGATGTCCGCCGCCTGGAGGTAGTCGTAGATGTTGCGCACCGCTTCGCGGGTACGCTGGATGTACGGCTCCATCGACAGGGTGGTGTCCATCACGAACACCAGGGCGGAACGGAATGGTTCCGCTGCCGGCGCGGAATCCGCCGCGACGGGCGGCTCGGCAGCGGCAGGCGCACTGGCAGCGGCAGGTTCCGGGGCAGCCGCGAGTTCGGTAGCGGCTGTTGAGTCCGGATTGGCGTCCGGCTTTGCCGGGCCCTCGCGCAACGGAACGCTGGTGACGCGCAGCATTCGCGCCTGCTCGGTGCCGAGGAACACGTCTTCGTGGTGGCGGATCGGCACCAGGTAGAAATCCTGTTGGATGTCGACATAGCCGGCCGGTTGGATCGCTACGACCGGAGAATCCGCTTGTGTGTCGCCGTTCGTCGCCTCCCGGTAGTAGCGCTCGTAGGCGGCGAGATCGTAGCGGTCGGCGAGACTCCGCAGGGTATCGGCGTCGCGGTACAGCAGGGCCCGGTCGTGCCCGGTAGGATCGGCGAATACCGCGGTGAGACCCTGGTTCCATTCGATGGTCTGCGTTGCGGGGAGCCAGCCGCGGAGCGAACCGTGTCGGTCGTCGCCCAGCTGCACCCACTCGTCACCGTTGTGGGTCTGCCTGGCGTAGACATAATAGGCGGTAAAGGGGACCACCGGTTGGCTCTCCGGGACTCCGGGTTGGTCCGACATGCTGGCACCGGGCATTGCCAGGATCCGCTGAAACAGGGTCTGTTTGCCGGGGATCAGCAGCGGCTCGGCGGCGGGTTCGGTGCGTCCCGCCAGGGGCAGAAGCATCAACGCGGCCAGCACGCCGGCGAAAAAGAAGTGTTTTCGATCCATATGCATGGGCCTGTCGATCACCATTGCAGAAGTTGGCGCTGCGCTTTGAGGTCGCCGTTCGCGGCCTGTTGTTCCAGATAGCGTTTCAGTGCGGCGAGCCTGCTGTCGGCTTCGCCGATCCCCGCCGCGGAAGCGATCCGGTACCATTTGATCGCCTGCACGGCATCGGCCTGTTCCAGCAGCTCTACCCGGCTGCCCGCCACGACGGGGTCTGCGGCTTCCGCGAGCTGCAGGGCTGCGGGACCATGGCCTTCGCGGGCCAGATAGAACAGTAGCAGATAGGCGTCGGTCTCGTTACCTTGGGTTTGCAGCCGTTCCGCCTCGACGAAGAGAGTGTCTAGATCTTCGCCGGAGTTGCTCGAGCGATGCTCCGAGATCAGCGTGCGGGCGATCTCGCCCTCGGAAGGCGCGGGCTGGGCTGCGGGCAGCGGCGCAGGAGCAGGCGTCAGGGGTGGCGCAGCCGATCGCTGGACATCGCCGGGTTGGCCCGCGTTTTCCTCGGGTGGTGCCTCGGTGGGTAGGGTGTCGTCGGGCACCTGCCAGATCGCGATGGCGATGGCAACGATCACCACGATGATCAGCAGCCAGGGTCCCCGGTGGCGGGGTTCGGCTTCCTCGAATTCGGTACTTTCCTTGCGCGTAGGCACGCCTTGTCCCTCTTTATGCTGTTGCGACTCGTGAACGGAAGCCCCGCATTATCCTGGTTTGGGGGTCGGGAGAAAAGCGGCCCGGCCGCTTGGCCCCCTCGAGGGGCCTTCCGCCGCTGGCGGGTAGGAGGCGGAGCGGCGTCCGGGGGTTCGAACCAATCCTTCCCACACACCGAAAATTAAGAAAGCCGGCTCAGGGGTGGCGGTTGGTGCGCGAGGGATTGACTCGCGCCATCCTTGGCGCTCACCCTTCGGGCGCTGGCAGAGCCAGC
>JAHEIA010000159.1 GCA_024639625.1 Chromatiales bacterium | reverse complement strand
CCAGCTTGGCACGTGGGTTGAACCCAAGTCGGTCTTCCATCTCTTTGTACAGATGCCTGGCAGCTTCGCTGTCGGCCGGCGGGAGCTTTACTTGCAGCACCACGTAGAAATCACCCGGTTCCTTCCCGGGAAGTCCGCGGCCCTTGAGGCGGAGCTTCTTGCCTTGATTCGAGCCGGCCGGGATCTTCAGATCGACAACGCCCGACGGAGTGGGCGCCTGTAAACTCGCACCCATAGCGGCCTCCCAGGGAGCGACCGGCAGGTCGAGGTAGACATCCGAGTCGACGACCCGATAGAGACGATGATCCCTGAATTCGACCTCCAGGTAGAGGTCGCCGGACGCGCCGCCGCCCACCCCAGGCCCCCCCTGGCCGGTGAGCCGGATCTGCTGGCCGGAGCGAATACCTTTGGGGATGCGCACATTTAGGGCATGCTCGCGGGTGGTGACATGCCCGTCTTCGGTCAGCTCCGGCATACGCAGGGTGATGGTCCGGGTAGAGCCTTGATAGCTGTCTTCGAGATCGATCAATACCTTGGCGTGATGGTCCTCGCCGCGCACACGGAAGCTGCGCTGCCGTGGCGAAGGACCTGCGCCCGCGTAGCGCCGTCCGAACAGCTCCTCGAAGAAGGCGCTGTGATCCGTCGAGTCCGCGCCCGTGTAGCCCCCGCCGCGGAACTCGAAGCCGGCATCCCAGTCCGGCGGCGGGCGGAAGTCCTGCCCCGTCTTCCAGTTTCGGCCGAGCTGGTCGTAGGCCGCGCGCTTTTCCGGATCTTTTAGCACCTCGTAGGCCTCTCCCACCTCCTTGAAGCGTGTCTCGGCAGCCGACTCCTTGCTGACGTCCGGATGATACTTCCGGGCAAGCTTGCGGTAGGCACGCTTGATTTCGTCCTGGGTCGCGTCTCGCGCGACGCCCATGATCTGGTAATAGTCTTTGAATTCCATCAGTCCCCTACCCTAATCATGGCCTGCCCCTGCGCAACAAACGTGCCCATCGGACTCTCCGTGTGACATCCTCAAGGGCCTTGCCTTACCCCTCCTGCGAACTAGAAATATCTCTCCATAGGGAATAGAGACCAGATTCCAGAACGCCATCGCTTGCCGAACCCCGCCTCGGGTTCTTGTCGCCAAATTCTTTCTCTGCTGTCCTCTTCGCCAATCCACTCCAGACTTCCTTCGTCGTCGAGCATAACCTGCCAACTATTGCTGGGTCGCATTTCTCGTTCGATATCCGCGGCGATCCGTTCCGCGAGTTCTCTGCTGAAGACCACCAAGGCGGTTTCAAAATTCAGGTAGATCGATCGCATGTTCACGTTGAACGAGCCCACATAGACGATGTCCCGATCGAAAACGGCCGACTTGGCGTGCAGCCCAAGGATCATGCCGTGTTCGCAGGCCCAGGGGGATTGGATTAGCTGGGCGCAGGACGCAGCGTCGGGCCGCAATTCGTAAATCTCCATGCCCTGCTCAAGCATTGCGCGCCGGGTACGGGCGTAGGCTGCGTGATTCGGGACTACGTCGTTGGAGGCCAGTGAGTTGGTCAGCGCCTTGACTTCGACCCCTCGCGCTCGCACCGCGTTCAAAGAACTCTGTTGCGCATCACCCAAGACCAGGTAGGCGGACTCGATAATGATCTCCTCGCGGGCCGCCTGTACAAACTCATTCAGCGTTTCTGCTACGCGCTTTCGCTGATTGGTATCCGTCATTTGATTCGGTCGGTAGGGCGGGTCGAAGATGAGCAGGGCTGGGGCCCAGATCGCACGATCCAGGCTCTCGGGGAAGCCAACCGGGCCGTCGGATCCTTCGAGATATGCGGGGATTTCCGCGGTTTTCAGCAGCAGGAGCTGTTGTTTCGCTGCAAGCCGGGCCGGTGAGGGGACGTCCTTGGCTACCGCCGTGATCGGATAGGCCCAGTCGCTGTTCCAGAAGGCATCGAAGCTCTCCGATACGGGAGCAACAATAGGGCCGACCGCAAGCAGGTCCCTATCGCGGAAATTGAGTTCCGGACTCAGGTCAAAATATTCGTCCCCTATATTGCGCCCGCCAACGATGGCGACGCTGGCGTCCACGACAAAGGATTTACTGTGCATGCGGCGGTTCAGGCGCCCGAAATCTGTAATGAAAGACAGCCATTTGTCGATGCCCGAACGTGCTGCAAAGGGATTGAACACACGGACCTCGATCTTGGGGTGGGCGTTCAGCGCCAAGAGGGCGCTATCGCGCCCACCTACATTCCAGTCGTCGATTAACAACCGGACCCTAACCCCCCGTTCAGCGGCGTGCAGCACACGGCCGGCCAAATAGCTACCGGATCGGTCGCTGTTCCAGATGTAGTACTGGGCATCGAAGGCACGTTCGGCGCGCTCCAGCAAGACAAGCCGAGCGGAAAGGGCCTCACGCCCCGTGTCCAGCACGACGAATCCGGAGTCCTCCGGGTGCTGCGCTGCGAGGGGTGCCACCAGCCGTCCCAATGCGGTGTCGTCGGCGGACAGAAAGGCCTGGGAGTGAAGTTTATCGACGCTCCGGTGCAGTGACGTGCAGCCGGCCGCCAGGAGCAGGGGGACCAGGATCAGTACCGTAGCAAGGCGTCGATGATTGCGCATATTCGCTGCTCAAACGAAAAAGGGTTAGCGAGCCGATCCGCTAACCCTTTGTTTTATATGGCGTCCCCAAGGGGAGTCGAACCCCTGTCGCCGCCGTGAAAGGGCGGTGTCCTAGGCCTCTAGACGATGGGGACTGATTCATCAAATAGGATTTCGGGGTATTTCTTGTGCCCCCTACTCTCCTCGATCTGGTGGAGCCAGGCGGGATCGAACCGCCGACCTCAACACTGCCAGTGTTGCGCTCTCCCAGCTGAGCTATGGCCCCGAAAAAACAAGACGCGCATATTAGGCGAAAGGCCCATCATTGTCCACCCCTTTTTCCCGCTGCGAAGGGCGGAAACCAAGCGCCACCGTCAGTGGCGGGGCGCGATTCCCGGCCGATGGGTTACCGCCGGTGTTCCTGTTCGATTTTCGCCCAGGTATCCCGGAGAGTGACCGTTCGATTGAAGACCAATCGCTCTGCCACCGAGTCTTTCCCGTCGACACAGAAATAACCCTCGCGCTCGAACTGGAAGAAGTCGCCTGGCGCCGCGCCGGCCAGGCTTGGCTCGACTTGGCAGCGGGTCAGCTCGTGCAGCGAGTCCGCATTGAGATAATCGGTAAAAGAGCGCCCTTCTTCGCGCGCCGCGTCCGGCGTGGGGTGGGTGAATAAACGGTCGTACAGACGTATTTCGGCGGGAAGCGCATGCTTGACCGATACCCAGTGAATAACACCCGAGACCTTGCGATCCGCGGGGTTCGCGCCGAGGGTTTCCGGATCATAGCTACAGCGCAGTTCCACGATTTCGTCTTGCCCGTCCTTGATTACTTCGTCGCAGCGGATCACATAGGCATTGCGCAGCCGCACCTCGCCGCCGGTGATCAGACGTTTGAACTTACGCGGGGCCTGCTCGCGAAAATCGTCGCGATCGATGTAGACCTCTCGGGCAAACGGGATCTCGCGGGTGCCCATGGATTCGTCCTGTGGGTGATTCGGCGCCCGCAAACGCTCCTCCCCGCCCTCCGGATAGTTTTCGATCACCACCTTGAGCGGCCTCAGCACCGCCATGGCACGCGGCGCCCTGCGGTTCAGATCATCGCGAACGCAGTTCTCCAAAAGCGACATCTCCACCATGTTATCGGCCTTGGTGACGCCGATGCGTTCGCAGAAATCGCGGATCGACTCGGGCGCATAGCCACGCCGACGCATCCCCGCGATCGTCGGCATCCGTGGGTCGTCCCAGCCCCGCACATAGCCTTCCTCGACCAACTGAGTGAGCTTGCGCTTGCTCATTACAGTGTACTGCACGTTTAAGCGCGAGAATTCGATCTGGCGCGGCCGGCAAGGTACCGAGACGTTTTGCAGCACCCAGTCGTAGAGCGGACGGTGATCCTCGAATTCCAAGGTGCAAAGCGAGTGGGTGATGCCCTCCAATGCATCCGAGATCGGATGCGTGTAGTCGTACATGGGGTACAAGCACCATTCCGCCCCAGTCTGATGATGAATCACTCCGTGACGGATGCGGTACAGCACCGGGTCGCGCAGATTGATGTTGGGCGAAGCCATATCGATCTTGGCCCGCAACACACGGGTGCCGTCAGGAAACTCGCCTGCACGCATGCGCTTGAACAGGTCCAAGTTCTCTTCCACCGAGCGATCGCGGAACGGGCTCTCCTTCCCCGGCTCGGTCAAGGTCCCGCGAAACTGGCGCATCTGCTCTGCGTCCAGGTCGCAGACGAATGCCCTGCCCTTTTCGATCAGTTCGACCGCGTAAGCGTAAAGTTTCTCGAAGTAGTCCGAGGCGAAATACAACCGATCACCCCAGTCGTAGCCCAGCCAGCGCACGTCCTCCTGGATCGATTCGACATACTCGATGTTTTCCTTGTGAGGATTGGTGTCATCGAAGCGTAGATTACAGGTCCCCGCTAGATCTTTTGCCACACCGAAGTTAAGCACAATCGACTTGGCATGCCCGATGTGCAGGTAACCGTTTGGCTCTGGCGGAAAACGAGTGGCGATGCCCCGGTGCTTGCCGCTGGCAAGATCGGCTTCGATGATCTGGCGAATAAAATTCTTTGGTGCTGTCGGCGTGCTGCTCATCGTAGTAATCCGTCCGGGCTGCATTTATTCAATGGCTGACTAGTTGAACGACGATCCGTCTCCTTTTCTTCTACCCCTGCTGCTCCGCCCGCTGACGCACGTAGTCAATGGCGCGATCCACCCGCCGCAGGCACGCCTGCTTGCCGACCAGATGCAGGGTGATGTCGATCCCGGGTGACGCAGCCCGTCCCACTACCGCCACCCGCAAGGGCTGTGCCACCTTTCCCATGTTGAGGCCAAGTTCCTCCGCCACGTCGGCCACCGCCTGGTGCAGTGCCTCCGCGGTCCACGGCTCGAGGCCGGCGAGTCGATCGCGCATGCGAGTCAACGACTCCAAGGCGACCGGACGCAAGTGCTTTTTCGCCGCTTGCGGATCGTACTCGTCGAAATCCCGGTAGAAAAAGACGCTGATCTCCGCCATCTCGACCAGAGTCTTGGCCCTCTCCTGCTGAGCCTTGACCACGTCCACCAGGTCGGGACCTTTCGCCGGGTCGACATCGAGCTTGCCCATCAGGTAGCTCAACAGATGAGCGATGCGCTTCGGGTCGTCCTCTTTGATGTAGTGCTGGTTGAGCCAGAGCAGTTTGTCGGTATTGAAGGTGGACGAGGCCTTGTTCACGTCCTCGATATCGAACAATTCGATCATCTCGTCCAGCGAAAAGATCTCGCGATCCCCATGCGACCAGCCGAGGCGGACCAAATAGTTGAGCAGCGCCTCTGGTAGCAGGCCCTTTTCCCGATACTCCACTACGCTGACTGCGCCGTGACGTTTCGACAGGCGCGCGCCGTCATCACCGAGGATCATAGGCACGTGGGCGTAACGCGGCGGTATTTTCCCCATGGCCGCAATGATATTGATCTGGCGCGGCGTATTGTTGATGTGGTCATCGCCGCGAATCACGTGGGTAATCTCCATATCGAGGTCATCGACGACTACCGTGAGGTTATAGGTGGGCGAACCGTCGGTGCGGCGGATGATCAGATCGTCCAGCTCGTCGTTGCTGATCGCGATACGGCCCTGCACCAGGTCATCGAACACCACGGAACCGCCCTCGGGGTTGCGGAAACGGACTACATGGGGTTCGTCCGCGGGCACGTTGCGTGACCGGCAGTGTCCGTCATAGCGGGGTTTTGTCTTGTCCTTCATCGCTTGCTCGCGGAGCCCGTCCAGGCGTTCCCGAGAGCAATCGCAGCGATATGCTAGACCCGCCCCCAAGAGCTGATCGATCACCTCGGCGTAACGATCAAAGCGCTTGGTCTGATAGAAAGGGCCTTCGTCATATTCGAGACCGAGCCAGGTCATGCCCTCCAGGATCGCGTTGACTGATTCCGCGGTGGATCGCTCGAGATCCGTATCCTCGATGCGCAGGACGAAAGCGCCACCGTGCTTGCGGGCGAACAGCCAGGAAAAGAGCGCCGTGCGCACCCCCCCGACATGCAGGTAACCGGTAGGACTCGGGGCGAATCGGGTGCGGACCGTCATGATGCTTTCGTCGTCTCGCTGACAGGGAAAATGATGGCGGGATTCTAGCAGAGCCGAGCGGGTTCCGCAGGGAGCATTTGACCCGCAATGATTGCGGCACTAGAATTCGTTGCTTCTGGCAAGGGCGATTAGCTCAGTGGGAGAGCACTGCCTTCACACGGCAGGGGTCACTGGTTCGAACCCAGTATCGCCCACCAATAAAATCAGTAAAGTATATTTCTTTACTCGCTTCATTATTAGCAGTTTCTTTCTCCTAATGCGTTCCTAATGCATGGCGTTCCGAAGTCGCCGCATTTCGCATTAGGGGCGATCGCTCTCCGAGCCAGCAGGTCCCGGCACCAAACACTTTCCAGAAATCGTAGGTTCAAGCAGACACCCCTCTAGAACACCGGCTGCTGCTCTCGAGCCTCGCCTATACATTGCTCGAAGCCATCCGCCGACTGGCGCTCAAGGATACGGAGCTGGCCAACGCCTACGTGGGCACGATCCGGCTCAAGCTGCTCAAGATCGGCGCAGTCATCACCCGCAACACACGCCGCATCCGCTTCCTGCTATCGAGTGCCTATCCCTACCAGGCACTGTTCGCCCACGCCACCGCCAAGCTGCATCCGACGTAGCGAGGAAACATCGCCAGACCATCGGATGCGCCATCGCAGCGCGGGGTGGTATTTGCCCTGCCGTCACCAAAACACCCTTACAGCGCGAAAGTGGCACGCTGAGCCCAATTCGCAACCACTCTCTCGAGGGCCAAACTCGTGTGAAGCAGCACTACTGACCGCCGATCAAAGCCCACTGCCCTGAATCAGCCATCTTTACAAGTACTCATGCAACATTGGGGCTCGTTCTCCGCCAGGGCATCGAGCAAGGCGATCTCGTTCTCTGATAGCCCCTCCTCCTCGCCACGTCTGCGGGCAACTCGGATCCCCGACGTCCGGAACGATTTGTCACAACCGTGTCACAGTGCGAGCGGACGTCGGCCGATGCCGAACAGATCGAGATCGTGGAAGTTGTAGGCTTCGCTGAGGCCGAAATAGTGATCGCCGATGGCGTGGCCGGATCCTAGCCGGCAGAGGAGTCCTGAAGGCGCTC
>JAHEIA010000158.1 GCA_024639625.1 Chromatiales bacterium | reverse complement strand
TGCCCCGCCGGATGCCAGGCGTGCATGGCCCGGCCGTCTCCGCGCCGAATCGCGCCAATCTTGCTCGCGTCGCTTCGCACGTAGGCAGGGAAGCGACTCAGTTCCTTGGCTGGACCATACTTGGCCTCCAGCAGATCGAGCATCTCATCGTAGCGGAGCACCGTGGCCGACGCGTACTTGCGCAACACTTTATAGATCTGCCCCTTGAAGCTAAGCACATAGATGCTGTCCCGGCCGTCCGAATACACGACCGCAAAGCGCTCCCCATCACGCTGCTGGAAGCTGAAGGAAGGCTTCTGCCGGACCAGTTCGTTAATATCGCCGCCCAGGCAATACTGGTTGAAGACAAATTTTAGGCAAGCATCCGTGGCGCTCTCGCCGGCCGCGGAGCCTAGGCCAACTAGAATTATCGCCAGCCCCAAGCCAACCCAGTGTGTCCGTTTTCCTATCCCCATAGCAGTCTCTGTCGCCCTGTCCGTCGCAGCGGCATTCGAACGCGCCTAGGCAAGTGGAGCGGGTCCCCGTCGGTCGCGCCGATTCACCTTCGTTTAGCGGCCCACGTCGTCGCGCAGGAGCCCACCCTGCAGGGCCTGGATAATAGCCTGCATACGTGCGAAATGCGAACCACGCCAGTACAGCTTTGCGCACGCGGAACAGCGCCAGAATTCGGCGAACGCCTCTCTCGTCCTGGGGGGCAGCTGCTGCCATACCTGTGCCTTTGGCAGGGGTCCCTGGAGCGGTTCGTTGCAGCGGATGCAGCGGGTAAAGGGTCGCAGGGAGTCACCCAGGTCCAGCCGGCGGATCACCTGCGCCAGCTGCTCGCGCGGCCTGCCCCGCCGGATGTAACAGCCACGGGTGACCTCCTTGCGCATCAACAGGGCCCGGTCGCGCGTCAACACCATCCGCCGCTGCCGGGCCGCGAGTCGGCTCAGTTCCCCATCCGCGACTCCATCTTTGGCCAACAAAGTGTCGAACCCCAACATTCGAAGGTAGCGGGCGAGCTTCCCCAGATGGACATCCGCAAGAAAACGCGGATCCCGTAGCGGGTGCTCGCGGAGCCGAATCAAAGGAGTCACGTCGAGCGCCTCGAAAACCGGGTAGACACTGATCCGGTCGCCATTGGCCGCCGGGTGCTGCAGATCGACCGACCTGGCGTTGATGAGGATCAGTTCGACCTCGGTGTGAGGGACCCCCATGCGTTCGATCAGGTGCCGAACCGGAACCGGGGCGTCGAATTCGATCTCAAACTCCCTCTTGCGTCGCTCCACGGGCAGGAAATCGTTGAGCTCCTCGTAGAACCGGAACACCGCCTTAGCTTGCATCGGTCGAGACACCTGTGCAGTCGGGGCACCCGCGGCCCGCCCGATGGGTCCGGGTGCAGCTCCGGTCAAAGATCGAAGTCGACCCAAGCCGGACAATGGTCGGAAGGCCTTTCCATTGCCCGTATGTCATAGGCGATGCCGGCACCGCGGCGCAACTGATCGAGCGGCGATGTGGCAAGCAGCAAATCGATCCGCAGCCCGCGTTTCGGCTCCCGCTCGAAACCGCGGCTGCGGTAATCGAACCAGCTGAACCGATCGTCGACGTCCGCATGCTGTCCACGAAAGGTGTCGTGCAACCCCCATGCCTCCAGGCTCCGCATCCATTCTCTTTCCTCGGGAAGGAAACTACATTTTCCGCTGCGCAGCCAGCGCTTGGCGTTGTCCGCACCGATTCCGATATCCAGATCAAGGGGCGCCACATTCATGTCGCCGATCAACAACAGCCGGTCCTGGGGAGAAAATCCATCGCGCAAATACTGCTGCAGGTCGGCGTAGAACTTGCGCTTCGCGGGAAACTTAACCTCGTGGTCCCGGCTCTCGCCCTGTGGAAAATACCCATTGATGACCACTAGCCGGCCGGTCGGGGTAGCAAAGACCCCGCTGATGAGACGCCTCTGGGCATCCGTGGGATCGAAGGGAAAGCCCTTCGCCACCCGAATCGGCTCCTGTTTGGAAAGCAGAGCTACACCATAGTGGCTTTTCTGGCCGAAATGCTGGACCCGATAGCCCAGCTCCTCCACCAGGTGACGCGGAAACTCCTCGTCGCGCACCTTGGTCTCCTGGAGGCCGATAATATCCGGGTCGTAGCGATCGCGAAGGGCCTCCAACTGATGCATGCGCGCCCGTATCCCGTTGATATTAAAGGAAACAACCCGCATACCGCCTCCTCTCTCGCTGATCTTGGTCATCGGTTTTCCTTGTCGCGCGAGTGGTGCCCTCTGGCGCTTTGCGGCCCCATCACTTCGCCGGTTTCCCGCTCGCCGATCTCGAACCCGTGGCGGTACGCCTTACCCCAGGGCAACTGCGCCTGTTCCTGCAACGGATCGCCCGTATCCGGGTGCAGGGCCGCCTCGACCCGGGCGCGGTAACCGAGCCGGTCGAGAGCCCGGACGATCCCGTTGGCATAGCCCCGGTTATACCAAAGCTGCTGCTCGTCCGGGCGTTCGGCAAACCCCTCAGTCTCCCGGTACAGGCGCAGGATCAGATCGATTAGCTCATCCAGCATGCTTCGTTGCGCTGCCACCATCCGATCTCCGCTGTTCAGACATCTGGCGGCAAAAGACTACCATGCGACCCCACCGCGCTCCACTCAGGAGCTCGGTCAGCGGTCTCCGCCAGCTTGCCAAAGCCGCGGGGCCGGTAGAATATGTGCCTGCATTAGGTTCCCCTGTTGCGAGAGGTGTCCATGCTCGTCGTAATCTCACCCGCCAAGACCCTGGACTACGAAACCCCACCGAAGACCAAGCAATACTCCGTGCCGGGGTTCCTCGATCAGACGCAGCAGCTGGTCAACCTCCTGCGCAGCTATTCCGCGCGCGATTTGGCCGAGCTGATGCATATCAGCGGCAGACTGGCAGAATTGAATTTCGAGCGTTTCCGGCGATGGTCCACACCCTTTACGCCGCGCAATGCGAAGGCAGCGGTCCTGGCGATGAAGGGGGATGTCTACACGGGTCTCGACGCCGAGTCCTTCAACGACGCGGACTTCGCCTTCGCTCAGGACCACCTGAGAATCCTTTCCGGGCTCTACGGCGTACTGCGCCCCCTCGACCTGATGCAAGCCTACCGCCTAGAGATGGGGAGCAAACTGCCGAACCCAGCGGGCCGCGACCTTTATGCATTCTGGGGCGAGACCATCACCGCCGCGCTGAATCGTGAACTGCAAACGCGAGAGCCCGCGATATTGATCAACCTAGCATCCAACGAGTACTTCAAATCCGTGAAGCCACGGCTGGTGCACGGTCGGGTGATCACGCCCCAATTCAAGGAGCGCAAGGACGGCAAGTACCGGATCATTGGAGTCTTCGCCAAGAAGGCGCGCGGCCTGATGAGCCGCTACATTATCCGCAATCGAATCGCCGACCCGGAAGCGCTGAAACAATTCGACCTCGAGGGCTATTGTTTCGATCCAAGCCTCTCAAAGGACGCGGAATGGGTGTTCGCGCGCGGCTAGGGCCTGTTGCCGCTTACCGTCCCTAACCAGCTCAACGCACCAGGCTCAGGACCCGGATCATCTCCATACTGGCATTGAAGAAATCGTCCTTGGGGTGGTGTTTGCAGTGGAAATGGATGCGCCGCATCGCGGTGGGGATATCGGCCCCGCGAAGCACATCCTCCCCGGTGGCCAGCGACAATCCGCTGACCAGACCCGTCAACCAATCCTCGAACCTTCGCACCTCGAGAACACCTTCGGCATCGCCCTCGGCATCGGCCTGCCAACGCTCCAGGAACTGTCCGCACCGCTGCACGCCGTAGCCCCACAGTTGGGGCTTCTCCGCTGCCTCGCCGACAACGCAAAAGATCCACAACAAACCAATCAGATTTCGCCGCATCGCCTTCGCCCTTACCATGAAACAGGTACCCCCATTGTACCCGCGAATCGCGGATCGGAGGCGCGATCGGCGCAGCCGCCAAAGAAACCCTCAGTCCGCCTCCCGGTCAACAGAGCAGCAGTGGGAGCCGGCCGACGCGCCGTCGCTTAGTAAGACAGCGCCGGCCAGCGGATTGGGACGGAACGCGGTGCAACCCTTGAGGCCCATTTCGTAAGCCCTGAGATACAGGCGGCGAAAATCCTCGAACGGGTAGTCCTCAGGGACGTTGATGGTCTTGGAGATCGCACTATCTGCGTAGCTCTGCAACACCGCCTGCATCGCCAAGTGGGACTCCGGTGCGAGCTGCGTCGAGGTCACGAAGTGGGCCGGCAGCGGCGCATCGGAAAACCGCCGCCGCCACTCGGCCACCGCAAAATCGGTCACCCGGTGTTCTCGATAGGTCCCATCGCGCTCCAGAATACGCCGCGAAAAATCGAGCTCGAACACGGGTTCGACACCACTGGATACATTGTTCGCCAGCAGACTGATGGTTCCAGCAGGCGCGATCGCAGTGAGATGGCTATTGCGGATCCCGGATCTGCGGATAGCATGGCGGATATCCTCCGGCAGCGCGGCGACGAACGGCGTGGATAGGTATGCATCTGGATCGAACAAGGCAAAACATCCCCTCTCCACGCTCAATTCGATCGATGCTCGGTACGCCTGGTGGCACACCGTGGACATGGCGCTCGCAGCAAGTTCCCGCGCTCGCGGCTCGTCGTAACGCAAACCCAGCATGATCAAGGCATCCGCCAAGCCAGTAATTCCCAGACCAATACGGCGCGTCGCCCGAGCCTGACCGCGCTGAGCTTCCAGGGGAAAGCCAGAGACATCGATGATGTTGTCGAGCAGGCGAACAGCAGTAGCAACCAGGGCCGCAATGCCCGCCAGGTCCAGACGCGCCCCCGTGGAGAACGGATTCTCGACGAATCGGGCCAGGTTGACTGAGCCTAGATTGCAGGCTCCATAGGGCGGAAGCGGGATCTCGCCACAGGGATTGGTTGCCGTAATATGCTCGCAGTAACCAAGATTGTTCCATCGGTTGATGCGGTCTATGAATAGCACCCCCGGCTCCGCGGAGTCGTATGCCGCCCGCATCAGCCGTTCCCACAGCGCACGCGCGGGGACCGTGCGCAGAACCGCGCAGACCACCGGGGCGTCTTCGTTCCCCGGCCAGTTGCGGGTCACTAGCGACAGCCGGTTCACTCTGGAATCGCCGCTCAGAGCGGCGAGTGGAAACACCAAAGGCCACGGCCCACCCTCCTCGACCGCCGCCATGAAGGCGTCACTGACGAGCACCGAAAGATTGAAATGGCGCAGCGACCGCGGGTCCCGTTTCGCCTCGATGAAGCGCTCGATGTCGGGGTGATCGCAGCGCAGCGTAGCCATCATGGCGCCGCGGCGAGACCCGGTCGAGAGCAGGGTAGCGCACATGCTATCCCAGATTCCCATGAACGAGACCGGCCCCGATGCGACCGTTCCAGCGCTCTGCGCTGTGACACCCTGCGGGCGCAGGTTGGAAAAGTCGCAGCCGATCCCGCCGCCCTGTTGCATCGTGAGCGCACCCTCCTTGAGGGCGTCGAAGATCCGGTCCAGGGAATCCTCGATCGGACCCATCACGAAACAATTGAACAGGGTGACCTTGTTCGCCGTGCCGGCTCCGGCGAGGATGCGCCCGCCGGGTAGAAAGCGAAAATCCACCAACAGCCGGAAGAAACGCTGCTCCCAGAACGCCTTTTCGCCAGGTTCGACGGATGCCGCCGCCGCGGCGACCCGACGCCAGGTGTCCTCGATCACTTCCTCCGGGCCGCCGGCGGCATCGCAGTAGCGGTACTTGGTCTGCCAGATCTGCCGGGACACGGAATCCAGAAACGGCTGCCCGCTCACCCGCTACCCCTTTGCACGCGCTGGCGACCAGCGCCCGGAATCCCCGCCCCCCGCTGGACGATTGCGGTCGTACAATCCGTTATCTGCATCCCATAGCGGCGACCTGAACGGCGGTCAGACGAATAACGGACGTTACAGCCCCACACGGCTGCGCTGTTTCTACGCGCAGCCGATTCCCGGGTAAGCGTCCGGCGCCGCAACCGCGGTGGACCTGTAAGTCGCGGGGAAGCTACTTGAGCCCCACCTTCTCCCCGGTGGTCCGGGTATCGACCTTGAGCAGAGAATACAGGGGACAGGTACCGAATAATCCGGTCAGCAGCAGAATCACGCCAATCCAACCAAGCGGCGACTGCAAGCCGACGAACACATTGCCGATCAATAAAAGGCCCAAGACGATCCTTACCACGCGATCGATCTTGCCGACATTGTTCTTCAAGTTCATGCTTGGAAACTCCTTACGTGTTTGCCAGTTTAGACTGCGGTCTACGGCGTTGCAGGAATACGCGACCCTCGGACCGACGGCTGCAGGGGCCCTCAACGAACCAGGATAACCGGGCACCCCACCGTCATGAGAAGGCGCTGGAAGAGCCCCGGGTCCTGCCACACCTGACAATCTGCGGGCAGCACCAGTGCGGCTCCGCGATACCGGTTGAGCAGCGGCAGCAAGGCGTCGGGGGCGATGTCTTCAATCTTCGTCCGCAAGTCCTGACGCTCGATCCAGGCTCCCAGTTCGTCTCGCAAAAACTGCCGGCGCCCGGGCTCCTGCTCCGCGACCAGCACCTCCAGACCCTCGCCCAACCCGCGGGCTACCACCGCAGCGGCGCTTAACGCCCGTTTCGCTTGCGCCGAGCCCGAGTAGACGCAGCGCACGCCCTGCCCGATCCTACGAGCCGGTTCGGCTGCCGCGGCCTGCTTTCGCGGTCGCCGCAGGCCGCCGAATACGGAAACTTCCGCGTGTTCGCTTAGCTCCATGCAGGCCTGGGCCCGCTGTCCGCGGACTACGGAAAACGACCAGTGAACGCGGGCGTCCTTCGCCGCACGCGCCAGTTCGACCTCCGCTGTTGCCGCGACGGTCTTCAGAAAACGGCTCATGTTCGCCCCGGTCAAGGGTCGCTCCCGGGCGGACCAGAGTGTAACCTCCCAAGCCCCTGGAAACTCCGCAAGCTGCAGAAGGTCCGCATCCTCGATAAAGATGCCGCGCAGCTCGGCGCGCAACGATGCCGCCAAGGCGGCCGCCGAACGCATGCTCGCCCAATTGTCACTGCTCGCGTCGAGCGCGATCAGAATCCGCTCGTTCGACGCTGCTTCAGGATCCGGGCGCATCTCGCACCGCCTGACCCTTACCCGCCTTCTCGTACTCCTGCTGAAGACGGCACAGATGGTCTAGCCTTTCACCCACCATGGCATTTACGGTTGCGCTCGGGAAAATGCCTTCTGCGTCCGGCTTGCCCGCCGCAATCCCGGACGCAGAAG
>JAHEIA010000157.1 GCA_024639625.1 Chromatiales bacterium | reverse complement strand
CTTGTACCAGGCCAGGCTGCGAGGAGGCATTTGCGGTAGGGCGACGAACGCGGCACCGGTATCCCCCATGTCCGCCAGACAGATCGCATTCCTGCTCGCCTCGGTAAAAGGCTCCCGCCCCGCGAGTTGCTCCACGATGTTGCGCACAGCTGCGATCACCATGGATTCGATCATGTATCCGGTCTTTGGGGCGGCCGTCGGCACGGTGGTGGCCTCCACCGGCGGGATCGCGATACCCACTCCCACGGCGTAGATGTTCGGGAAGTTGGGGCTGCGCTGGTGGGAATCGACGAGCACGAACCCCCGCGGGTCGCAAAGACCCTCGACCTGCGCCACTGCGGAAGCGCCCCGGAACGCCGGCAACATCACCGAGTAGGCGAACTCCAGTTCGTGGTTGCGCAACAGCTGCCCCGAATCAGCGTACTCCTCGACGTACATCTTGCCCGCATCCACCCGGGTCACCTTCGCGTTGGTGATCCAACGGATGTCGTGGCCGCGCATATCGCTCTCGAGAAAACTCCGGGAGTCTCCCACGCCCCCGAGACCGAGGTGCCCGATATAGGGTTCGCTGGTCACGAAGGTCATGGGCACCCTCTCGCGCAAGCGCCGTTTACGCAGATCCGCGTCCAGGATGAAGGCGAATTCGTAGGCTGGCCCGAAGCAGCTCGCGAAGGGCATGGCGCCCACCACGACATGGCCAGGATCGGCGAGCAGCTGCTTGTACCCGCGGTAGGCGCTCTCCGCATGATCGATGGTGCAGACCGAATGGGTGTGTCCGCCCGCCGGCCCCGCACCCTCGACCTCGTCGAAAGCCAACTCTGGGCCGGTGGCGATCACCAGGTATTGGTAATTCACGGTCTCGCCGTTGTCGAGCCGTAGGCTGTTGGCTCGCGGATCTATGGCGTTGACGGTAGCGCAAATGAAATAGATCCCTTTCGCCTCGAGATGCGGCCGCAGGTTGAAGGTGATACCCTGACGGTCGCGCCAGCCGACCGCCACCCAGGGATTGGAGGGAACGAATTCAAAGTATTCGCGGCTGTTGATTACCGTTATTTCGTGTTCTTTGCCCAGTTCGGCGCGAAGCTCGTAGGCGGCCGGCAGTCCGCCGATCCCAGCCCCGACAACCACGATATGTGCCATAACCGCGAACCCCCTCTGGCAAACCCTATGAGTTTGTTATCCATCGTTCAGGCCTTGCACATGCCGTATGCAGCTCCGCGGCTCCCCCAGTCGCAGCAAGATCCCTCGCCAACTAGGCCTCAGCCGATTCAAGATACTACCGGCAGAAAGAAAGATAAAGAAACGGCGACAGGGAGCCGGATCGGGAGGCTTCAATCAACGTCGGGATCCGCGCTGCGCCCGAACAGGCGGAGGGCGTTTTCCAGCCGGATCTTGCGTCCGACCGGGGCCGGGAGTCTGGCCAGCCAGGAGCGGTGGAAGTCCATAAAGCGGGCATACTCCTGCCATCCAGTATCCGCCTCGTCCCAGGCGTCGAGTTGTTCTACCGGCCACACCGCATCCGCCCCGACGATGAAGCGATCCGGGTAGTCGATCAGCAAGCGGCGCCACTCGGGCAACAATCGAGCATCGGCGGAGACGATCGGGTTGCGCACATAGCGCCAAGGGTCCCGAGCGGAGAGATCGACCCAGACCTGCGCACACGACTGCAAAACCCGGCGCACCTCCAAGGCCGTCAAGATCCCTCCGGCGTGCGCCCAGATCAGGCGGTTACCCGGGTTGGCCCGGCAGAGTTCGAGCAAGTAGTCGGCGCGGGAAAACTCAGTGTGCAGCAAGACCGGCAGCGCGAACTCGCGGCTGATGCGCAGCACCTGTGAGATTACCGGTGTCCGCCAATCCGGGGCGAACCCCCCTATAAGATGCAGCTCCCCGACCCCTTGGTATCGGCCGCTCACCAGCGCTTCGCGCAAGCGCCCGGGCAGGCCGCGGTCGTGGTACCAAGAGTTCCAGTCTCCCGGTAGCCGGTACGGGCTGTAGAAGGGCACCACCCGATCGCCGGCGATCCTCTGCAACTCCAGGGCCAGGCCTGCCGGGGTCCCGATGATGACCGCCAGAACAATCTCGTTCTCCGCCAGGATCCGAGCAACCTCCTCCGCCGGCGTTACATCCTCCTGGTTCCACTTGAAATGCGAGTGTGTATCCGCGATCGGGGCCTTGCGACCCGGGGATTCGTCGCCCAGGGCCGAGCTCAATACACAGAGGAGGGACAGCACGCAGCACGACGCGGCATGCTGCGTACCTCGACCCCGCCCTCGCGGGCTATTGGAGAACCACGTCAAAACGCAACCGCTCGTCATCCAGAAATAGGTTCTCGCGCTCAACCTGGACCCTCACTGTTTCGCCCGGCGCGCGGTCTAACAATGCGATCCGCACATCCGCATAGGTCGCCACCGGATGGTCCTCGATCTTGAGGAGCCGGTCGTCCTCACGCAATCCGGCTTCCTTCGCCGGGCTCCCCTCGGCGAAGCCGCTTACGCTCACCCCGGTCTGCTTGGTGTCGAGGAATACGCCCATCAAACCGCCCCGCGGCAGTTCCTGGCGGGGGGATAGAATAAGATAGTCCGCGACCGCCGGATCGAGATCAGCCCGGGGCCCGTTGAGCACTACCGCTGAGGAGACCGGCACCCGGCGCCGGACCCGATCGGGAATCCCGTAGCCGCGCTCCAGATGCCCCGCACCGGCAAGGACCACCATATGGCCGTTGGGCGACGTTCGGAAGTGGGCCGCGGCTCTCTGCGCCATGCCCTCGTCCCACAGCAACTGGGCATCGAGGAAGCGCTCGAAGTCCCGATCTTCGGTATGCGGGTGGTGTGCAAAGATCTCGCGCAAGTGACCTTCGTAAGCCGCGTTTTCCCGCTCGACCCCATCCGAGACGTAGGCCCGCTCCTCTTCCTCGAGGACCTCCAATCCACCTTCCGCCACCTTTTCCGACAACTCCGACGGGACGTTCAGGGCGATCAGCGGAATCTGGTGCTCGCGCGCATAGCGCAGGATCGGACGGTACAAGCGGTAGTCGAAGCGCCAGCGGTCAAAATACTCGGTCTTGCTCAACAGCTCGCCCTCGCTGATCTTACCCGCGATGAAGTCGTCGAGATTACTCTGGAACGGCTGCTGGAAAAACTCCATACCGATCACCAGGTCGTCATGCCGCCCGTGCAATCCATCGATCACAGCGAGTTGGTTGAGATGATGATCGTAACGGTCGTGCGTCTCGCCGATAAAGACCACCTGGCGATCCGCCACGGCTTCTACCAGCCAATCGAGGTCCGGTAGATTCTTCAGATCGAGTACCACCGGAAGCTGCGGCTCGAACGCAGCAGCCATCGAATGATCGCGGCCCTTGCTCCCCTCACCGTGCGGAGAGGCCCCTGCCAACGCCGCGAGGAGCCAAAGCCCGGTCACGCCAAGATACCGCCCTACGTTGCCCACGATAAGCCTCCTGTCGCTGCGCCGTTACACCCAAGGGCGCTGGTTGTTCCCGTTCCCAACCTACCTGCAACCGGGGCGCAATCGACTCGGCCCCGGGTTTGGTTCGCGATGCCGGGTAATGATGCGACGACTTTACACCCAGAGCCCCGACTAGATCCATGTGTGGGGATGGCCGCCGCGATCGTGGCGGGCGCCGGGCCCGTGCCGGGCGGGCTTCCTCGTTCCCCTCGAGGTGCGGGCGCCGGAAAGCAAACTCAAGTCGCAGAATAGCACCCGCCGCATCCATTCCCACCTCCCGGGGACGATTTTCCAGGGGCGCGCAAACCCGATAGCGCGCTAGAACTCGCGCTTGCGCCAAGTAGTGAGGACCGATCCCGGCTCGCGCGAACCCGTAGCCAAGCCGATTGCCCCGCAGTGGTGCGCAATTCTTGATATGGGTCAATCCAAGCTATGCCGGAACCCGGGCAATTGAGGCATACTGCAAACACGGCATGTGCTTTTGTTGCTCGAAGCGGCGAGCAGGCGCGGAGGAGAGGGCCCGCGCCGCCGTATGCGCCACTGGATGCTGCGATCACTGCAGGGAAGCCGCGTACGGAGCGTCGCAAGTATCGAGAAGTTCTCGGATCAGGAAACAGGGAATGGCCATTGGGAGACTGACCACTGGAACAAGACTTGCCACCCTAGTCATCGCCTGCGTCGTCACAGTCCGGCTGTTCGCCCATGCGGCGGCTGCCCAAGGTGCCGAAGACGAGGGCTTCCTCGGCACGGAGGTGTGCGAAGAATGTCACGAGGACTACACCCAGGCCATGCTCGCCGGCGCCCACGGCCAGGAGTCGGACGCCCGTACACCATTCGCCAAGGCCGGTTGCGAAGAGTGCCACGGCGCGGGTGAGGAACATGCTTTCTCCGAGGGCGAGTCGCCCGGCCCCTTGCTCACCTTCCGCCATGGAACTCAGGAAAACCCGAAGCTGAGAAGCCGGGCCTGCATCGTCTGCCACACGGAACAAGGGCTGCTGCATTGGGATGCCAGCGCCCACAGCCGCGGCGAGATCGTCTGCACCAGCTGTCATCGAGTGCATACCCGGGACCCGATGCTGCAGCGGGACGAGCAGGCGGAGATCTGTTACGAATGCCATTGGCAGACCCGCGCGGAGGCCTACCTCCCCTACCGGCACCCGATCCGGGAAGACAAGACGATCTGTTCGGATTGCCATAATCCCCATGGCTCCGCCGGCCCCGCCGGACTGAAGGCGCTGACCCTGAATCAAAGCTGCTTCCGCTGCCATGCCGAGGTGCGCGGCCCCTTCCTCTGGGAACACGAACCGGTGGACGAAGACTGCTCCCTGTGCCATGCGGCACACGGGTCGGTAAACCCGGCGCTGTTGCTGCGCCGCCCGCCGCAATTGTGCCAGCTCTGCCACCAGAGTGTCGGCCACGAGGGTGCTAGGCACGTCAGCCGGTTCTACGATTTCAACTTCGAGGAACCCGGAGGGCTCCCCGGACCAGGTCGTTTCGTGCTTGCCCAGGGCTGTCTGAACTGCCACTCGCAGGTCCACGGCAGTAACCATCCGTCGGGTATATCGCTGATGCGCTGAGTAAGATCGCCATGAGCCCGAGAAGAGAACGCGATGACCACCGGTAAGGCATTGACGGAGGCGTTGGCCCGGTTGCTGTCCCTGTGTCTGCTGCCGTTGCCGGTCTGCGCACAGGCGGAGGCCGAGAGCCGGGCCTCCGGCTCCCTAGAGCTGGGTCCGATGTATGTCTCCGACGGCTCCTACTGGTTCGGCCAGTACACCGGCCTGGTGGACCGAGGGTTCTACCTCGACGCCAACCTGGACATGACGTGGAGGGATGAGGAAGCACGCAGCGCCTCGCTCCAGGGGTGGAACCTCGGCTTGCCGTCCCGCTCCGTCCTATTCCGAGCCGAAGAGCAGGGAAGGTTCAAGTTGCGCATCCTCTACGACCAACTACCGGATTTCGTCTCCGATTCGGCTGGCACCCCGTTTCGCGGTGTGGGCACCGACACACTGACCCTTCCCCCCGACTTTTCGCTGCAGGATACCCTGCAGCGCGATCTACGACCCCTCGACCTGAAAACGGAACGCAAGCGCCTCGGCACCGGCCTCTCGTTTCAACCGAGCGGAAGCTGGAAGCTTAGCCTCGCCTTCGACCATGAAACAAAACGCGGAACCGGGGTGCTCGGCGGAGCTCTTGGCGGCGCCGGCTCCAACATCCTGCGCAACACCACCACCTCCCTGCTACCGGCAGCGATCGATTACACCACGGACACGGTCGACGCGACTGTCGCTTACGCACGGGACAAGCTGCAATGGGAGCTGAAATACCACCTCTCCCTGTTCAGCAACCAAAACGACAGGCTGACCTGGGACAACCCGTTCGACATCGGCTACCAGACTGGCCGTCTGGCGCCGGCGCCGGACAACCAGTTTCACCAACTGAGCCTTTCCGGCGGCTACCAACTGCCCTGGCGTTCGCGGCTCACCGCCGTGTTGTCCACCGGACTGATGCTGCAGAACGAACAGTATCTCCCCTCTACCATCAATCCCGACCTGCAAATCGGGAATACCAATCCAGCCTCGCTCTCCGCCCTGCCCCGGCAATCACTCGACGGCAAGGTCCTGGTCAACGCCGCCCGCTTGCGGCTCACCTCGCGTCCCACCCAAGCGCTGCGGCTCGACGCGAGTTACCGCTTCGACGAGAGAGACAACCAAACTTCCCGCGACCCTTACGATTACGTGCTGCTGGACACGGTATATGCCGGTGAGCGCTTTCTCAATCAACCGACGAGCTACCGCAAGCACAGTCTGGGCCTCGACGCCCGTTACCGCTTCGACAAGCACCTCGACCTCCGGCTGGGATACGATTTTCTCGCCATGCGGCGCAGCTTTTCGGAGGTCGAGAAATCGGACGACCGCGCGCTCTCGGCAAAGCTCAGCTTCAAACCCTGGGACCACCTGCGCGGTGAGCTGAAGGCCGGTTACGCAAGGCGCAACGCCTCCGATTACCAGGTGCCGGAGGAACAGAACCCCTTGCTGCAAAAATACTACCTGGCGGATCGCAGACGCAGGGAAACCGCAGGCGCTATCAGTTACATCCTGCCGAATCACCAGCTGACCCTCGGGTTCAACGCAGAGTACGTCAAGGACCAGTATCCGGACTCCACCCTCGGTTTGACCCAGGCCACCCGGCCCGCGTACGGCGTCACTCTGACCTACGTACCGCGCGAGGAGTTCAGCGTCCACGGCTACTACACCCGACAGGACTTCAACACCGAGCAGGCAGGTAGCGCGGCTCAGGGGTTCCCCGACTGGTCGGCAGATATCCAGGACACGGTGGACACAGCCGGGATCGGCGCCAAGTACTCCACCCTCCAGGGCCGCTTGGAGTTGCAGGCGGACTACGTTTATGCGAAGACCCGGGAGGTCATCGACCTAAAGGAGAACTCACCGGACCCCGGGGGCATTGCCCCCTATCCAGACCTGGACACCAGCCTCAACAGCCTGCAACTGTCCGCCCGCTACCAAGTGCGGAAGAATCTGGCCTGGCGGCTGGCGTACCGGCACGAGCGTTTTGCCTCGTCGGACTGGGCCATCGACGGCGTGCAAGTGAACTCTGTGCCCAACCTCCTGGCCCTAGGGACCGAAAGCCCGAATTACCGGGTCAATCTGGTCAGCGGAAGCCTCAACTACCAGTTCTAGTTGCTGGCCCTGCCCGGACGGACACGCCACCCGGCTTGCCCCGGAACGCCCGGTCCCTCTCGGGCCGGACTTCAGGAGCGTTGAAATCCGTCAATGCCTTCCCCCGGAGAACG